>JBJFAC010000099.1:0-5214 GCA_051887715.1 Candidatus Neoclostridium sp. | reverse complement strand
ATCGCTTTATCGAAGTCCGTGCGCGTATAGCCCAGGCTTTTGTTGACGGATTTCAACGTTTTTTTAAGAAAATCGGAATCCGCTCCTTCCGCGCTTCTGGAGCCTATTTCTTCGTTGTCCGCGAGATACGCCACCGATATTCCGTTTGTCCGGCTTTCAAGCAGCGCCGCCAGCGACGAGAAGGCGCACACCTGATTGTCTATTCTCGGCGAGCAGAAAAATTCACCGTTTACTCCTGCAAAAAACGGCTTTGTAGCATTTACCGCGTACAGATCGTATCCCACCACTTCGCCTCCTGCAAGCTTAGCGAAATAGTCGCCGTCGCAGTCCAGCCCGAACAGCGGCATAAGATCGGTTTGTTCGTTGTATTTATAGCCGTCGTTCAGCGCGCGATTCATATGTATCGCAACGTTGGGAATGACGTATTCGTGCTCGTCCACGTAGGTTTTTGCAACGATTTCGTCGCCCTCTTTGACGTAAATTTTTCCGGCGATTTTCAGCGGCACGTCCAGATAGGTGGAATTGATGCCTCCGCCGTACGTTTCGACGTTGAGCTTAGCCGCTCCGCCTGCTTTTACCACCGGCGAATACTTTAATTTCAAAGCCGGCGAGTCAAGGTGCGACGCGACTACCTTGAAATTGTAATCGGTGAGATCTTCGGCTATTTTGAAGGCAATAAGCGCGCTTCCGCCCCGAACGACGTAGTACTTTCCGCCTCTTTTTACCGATATATCCTCGTGCTCGAACAAACGCACGAAGCCGTTCTTTTTCAAAAATGCGGCTGCGTTGTCGCACGCGTTGTATGCCGTGTACGAGGTTTCCATTGCTTTTAAAACGAGATCGTTCATATTTTTTCTCCTTTTGTTTACCCGACTATTTTACCACAAACGCGCGCTAAAGACAAGTTCTTACAGGATTATCTTGAAAAAAGTTATAAATACTTGACGTTTAATAGGGTTAATGTTTAAATAAGTTTCGACGGAGGGCGCTGTTTATGGAAATTAAAGTTAAAAACTCGATTACGAAAAGGTTCTTTCCCTGCGATTGCCAAAACGCGGAAAGCCGAAAAAGCCTTCAAACCGTGGCGACAAAAATTAACGTAAGCCGTGACGATTGCGGTAAAAATAACCGTATAAACGCAAAAACAAGCGCTCTCTGCCGGAGAAACGCTTGTTTTTTTGTTATTCTATTAACCGCTTTTTTGCCGCGATTATCTTCTTATGCCGACGCTTGCAAGGAAACGGTCGAAAGCAGCCGCGCCTTCTTCGTCCTTTTTGAATACGGCGGTGTTGTCCAGAATGTGCTCGCAAACCGAGTTGACTTCGTCTTTAATTATGAGAGGCGCTTCGGCAGGCGTGCATTTGGGATTCTCTTTCATAAGCTTTTCGATCATACGGGCGTGAACCTGCATATCTTCCGAAAGAGCCTTTTTGTCGTATTTCTTTGCGCCCACGAGGTATTCCTGAACCTCTTTGAACTGACGGTCAAGGCGCGCGGGCAGAATGAACAAGCCCATAGCCTCGATCAAGCCGATAGATTCGCTTTTAATGTTCTGATATTCGGGATGCACGTGGAAAATGCCGTCGGGATAGGTTTCGTCTGTGCGGTTGTTGCGCAAAATGAGCTCGACGCAGTACGCTTCGTTCTTGTTCTTATCCTTGCATTTGCGCGCGACGGGCGTTATCGCGTTGTGCTGTTTATCGGTAGCGTGCAAAATTCCCACGCTTTCGTCGTCGTAGTTCTTCCACGCTTCGATTATGTCGCCGGCGTATTCGATAAGCATATTCTTGTTGGTGGAAACCAGACGGATTACCGAGTTGTACCAATCGAGCACGTACGTTTCGATGTACGGATAATCGTCCGATTTATACTTGTTGAGAGCCGCCGCCTTATGCATCGGCAGGACCTTTCCGCCGCCCTGGAAATGGTCGTGCGTGAGAATCGAGCCGCCCACGATGGGAAGAGCGGCGTTACAGCCGATAAAATAGGACGAGGGCGCGTAGTCTATAAAGTCAAGCAGTTTGCAGATCGTGCTCTTGTCCACCTTCATGGGAGTGTGCTCGCCGTTTATCGCTATTCCGTGCTGGTTGAAATACGCATACGGCGAGAACTGCCAGAACCAATCCTCTCCGCCCAATTCAAGCGGTATCGTACGCAAATTCTGGCGCAGATTGTGACCGCAGCCTTCGTTGTCCTTGCAAATCATGCATGCGGGGTAGCCCGAGGGCTTTGCTCCCACCAGCTTTGCGGTGTCCTTGTTGTTCTTTTCGGGTTTGGAAAGATTGATCGTGATTTCCAGCTTGCCCTTGGTGGATTTTGCTTCCCAATGCTTGTTCTTTGCAATCTTGGAAGCCTTTATATAGTCGTTTTTAATGCAATAATCGTGCAACCAGTCAAACGCTTTTGCGGGCGCGCTTTCGTGCAGCTCGTCGAAAATATCTACTATGCCCGAAGGCGTGAGCGACACGACGTCCATAATTTTGTTACCGAAGTATTCCTCCTGTCCGGGCTGAATTATGCCCTTTTCCAGAGCGTACGCAACAAGCGGAGAAAGCACTTCGTCCGGCGTTTCCATATTGTCGATTGCGTCGTATTCCACTTCGTATACGGTGTAGTCCTTCAAGCCGAGCAGGTCGAGCAGGACATTACGCTTGTATATAACGTCCAGATCGTCCAAAAGAAGATGCGACTGCGCGTACTGCAGTAATCTTTCGATAGATGCGTCAATTATCATTTTTATATCTCCTTATGATTAGTTTGCTTATATTGTCGGTTTTGCCACTTTTACGTGACTTTCGATGGGGAAAACGTTCCACGGAACGTCCTCTACGGGCGGAAATACCTTGAATACGAACGGCTGCTTGGTGGTGGGATGATAAAATCTCAGTTCGTACGCCCACAACGCCAGGTTGTGCCCCTTTGCAAGCGTGTCGCCGCCGTAACGCACGTCGCCGAAAATGGGAGTGCCCAGACTTTGCATCTGCACTCTCGCCTGATGAGATCTGCCCGTGATAAGCTTTATGTCTACGAGCGCGACTTTATCGGCTATTTCCAGCACTTTATATTCCAGCTCGGCTTTTTTTGCGCCCTCAACCGCCGCGGGCACTACCTTTACGGTGTTTGTCTCGACGTCTTTGAACAGATATTGGCTGAGCCTGCCTTGTCTGTCGCGCGGAACGCCGACGGTTACGGCAAGGTATTTTTTCTCGAACAAGCCGTTTTTCATCTGCTCCTGCAGGCGAGCCGCCGACTTGGAATTGCGCGCAAATACCATTACGCCGCCGGTGGGACGGTCAAGCCGATGCACCAGCCCTATAAACGCTTCGCCGGGCTTAGAGTATTTTTCCTTGACGTACTGCTTTACCGTTCCGAGCAGGTCTTGGTCGCCGCTTGAGTCCGCTTGCGTGGGTACGTTTTGCGGCTTTACCACCACTATCACCTGATTGTCTTCGTATAAAACCGTGAGTTTGTTTTCCATTGCTTATTCCTTCGTCCATATTCCGCTGCAACCGCAGGGAAGTACTATTTTGGGAGTTTTTGTAACCGGCAAGCCTATTTCGTATGCTTCCGCGCCGCCGCGCCGATCTCCCAGCGCTATTTCGAGTATGTTTTTGATGACTTGCGGCTGAAGTCCGGTCGTGTAGCTGTTGATGAGGAAAAATTCGGGATCGGGCACCAGCCCGGCAGTCAGCTTTGCCAGATCGAACACTCCGTCCTCCAATTTCCAGGTTTCGCCCGAAGGTCCTCTCCCGTAGCTGGGAGGATCCATTATCACCGCGTCGTACGTTTTGCCGCGCTTTATTTCCCGCGTGACGAACTTTTTGCAGTCGTCGATAATGTAGCGTATTCTGTCGCCGGCGACTCCCGAAATATCGGCGTTTTCGCGGCAACGCTCCACCATTCCTTTTGCGGCGTCCACGTGCGTGACGAACGCGCCTCTTTTCGCGAGGGCGACCGTAACTCCGCCGGTGTAGCCGAACAGGTTAAGCACTTTAAGCCCCGGCTTTTTTTCCGCAAGCGCGCGCGTTTTCTGCCAGTTGACCGCCTGTTCGGGGAACAGTCCCGTGTGCTTAAAGCCCATCGGCTTTATCAGAAAGCGCACGTCCGACCACGAAATCTGCCACTCGGGCGGGAATGGACGGAGATATTCCCATCTGCCGCCACCGCCGTCGCGACGGTAATGCGCGTGTAACTTTTCAAACGAGGCGAGCGCAAAAGGCGCGGGCCAGATAGCCTGAGGATCGGGGCGCAGCAGATAAACCGAGCCCCAACGCTCCAGCTTTTCGCCGTCGCCGCACGCTATTACTTCGTAATCTTTCCATTCGGCAGTTATCATTATTCTTTCCTTTTCCGTTTTTTAGTCTTACGCGTTTTTATACTCTTTTGACCGAAATTATAACGCTTTTTCCGTTGATGTCGCACGCGTCGCCCGTTGCAAGGTCGTTGATCTCGTCGGCAAGCGTGACGGACGCGATCTCTTTTCCGAATTCTTTGAGTACCGCCGAGATCTCGTCGTCGCCCTTTATCGAAAGTACGATATGGTCGGTGACCTCGAAACCGGATTCCTTGCGCATATTCTGTACTTTGGAAATTATCTCGCGCTCGAAGCCCTCGGCGATGAGACGGTCGCTTAGCGAGGTTTCGAGAATTACCGTAACGCCGAAGTCGGATTCGGCGACGAAGCCTTCCTTGTTCTTAACGAATATCAGCAGGTCGCTTTCCGTAAGAGCAATCTCTTCTCCGTCGACATTAGCCGTGTACACACCGCCGTTTTTGGTCTTTGCCACCATATTCGCGGCGTCGGAAGCCATCAAAGCGCGGATAGCGCCCAGCTTTTTGCCGTACTTCGGTCCAAGCGTTTTAAGTTGCGGTTTGACTTCGTAGGAAACGTATTCCTCCGCGTCGTCCGCATAGCGCACGGATTTGACGTTGAGCTCGTCGGCAATAACTCCGCGAAGCTCCTCGTTAATGTTCGCTCCGCCCACTATCAGCAGTTCGCTGAGAGGCTGACGGTTTTTGATGTTAGCCTGATTGCGCGCCGCTCTGCCCAGCACCGCGACCTTGAGCACTTCTTCCATTCCTTCTTCCAGCGACTTGTCCACGTATTTTTCGTCGTAGGCAGGATAGTCCGTCAGATGAACGGACAGGGGCGCGCTCTTATCCACGGAGCGGACGATATTCTGATATATGGTTTCGGTCATAAAGGGAACGAAC
>JBJFAC010000098.1:0-5294 GCA_051887715.1 Candidatus Neoclostridium sp. | reverse complement strand
GCCCACTATATACATAGGCTTATACTTCCTTTTTTCTACGATCTTTATAATCTTCCCGACGGCGTAGTCTTCCGGCATACGCTTATTCTCCCTGGCGGAAATTTTGCCGTCCGCAACGCTTATACGATCTCCGTATCTGTCGTTGGTGGCGTAGTTTTTGACGCGGTTTTTCGTAAAAGTCGTTTTTACGTCGCCCGGACATATCGCCGTGACGTCTATGCCGTAAGGGGCAAGTTCCATCTTTAAGCCGTTGCTGAACATACTCAGTCCCGCTTTCGACGCGCAGTACATAGTTCTGAACGGAAGCGGAAACAAGGCGCACGCGCTGGATACGTTAATTATTTTCGAGCCCGAACCCATAACCGGCAAAAGCTTTTTGGTGAGCAGTATCGCTCCCGTAAGGTTTGCGGAAAATTGCTTTTCTATTTGCTCGTCGGTTAAAAGCTCCGCCGCTCCGTACAGTCCGTAGCCCGCATTATTGATAAGAATATCGACTTTGCCGAAGCTTTCGGTTATTCGGTTTGCGGCGCGGTCTATCGCCTGTTCGTCGCATAAATCGCACTCTATATCGGGGCTTTTTGCAGTGCGCGACAGCGAAATAACCGTGTTTTCGCGTTCAAAATACTCTTTAAGCCGCTTTCCTATTCCGCTGCTTGCGCCCGTTATAACTATGTTTTTACCGGAAATTTTCATATCTGTTCCACCGTTTTTTTATATTATATATTATTCGTCGCTTTTTCGCAAGCGCACGGTGCGGGAGGCGAAACAATTTTTCAAAAAAACGCAATTTTATTTTTAAAACCGTGCAAAAATATTTTACATTTTAATTAAAAAGGTCTAAAATATAGCGCGTACGGAGGTTGTCATTATGAAATATCTTTTGGTTATTATTCTTGAAAACGAAAACCTTACATATCCTCTCATCAAGAAACTTGACGAAAAGGATATTCACGGCACGGTTATCCCCACCACGAATATGAAAAGCAAGTTGCTTCACGGTGAGGACGAACCGCTTCCTTCTTTCGGAGGACTGCGCCATATCGTTAAGCCGTCTTTCCAGGAAAACACGACTTTACTGCTCGTACTGAAAGAAGAATCGTTGGAAATCGCCAAACAAGCCGCAAGAGAAGTTACCGAAAACTTCAAAAACGATTGCGGTAAAATGTTTGCTCTTCCTTTGATGTTCTCGGAGGGACATATTGCCTGATTACCATGACTACTACTTTGTTTTCGCTTTCCTTGCCGCTTATTAACGCCGACATCGATATTCTGCTTGTAATCTGCATCGCTCTCGTCGCGGGACTTATGATGACGAGACTTATGAAAATAGTCGGTCTTCCCAACGTCACCGGCTACCTTATCATAGGAATTATTATCGGACCTTGCGTTCTCGGTATTATCGGGAAAGGTCAGTTGGATAACGTTTTCAGCGTTATAACCGATCTCGCGCTGGCATTCATCGCCTTTTCCATAGGCGTTGAATTCAAAATTTCAAGCTTTAAGCATATCGGTAAAAACGTGATCGTGATCACCCTGACGCAGGCGCTTACCACCACGCTGCTAGTGGACGCAGTAATTATTACTATGGCGATAGTAAAACCCGATCTCGTCCCATTGCCCGTCGCGATTTGCCTGGGCGCGATCGCTACCGCTACCGCTCCCGCCGCAACGCTTATGGTCATAAGACAATATAAAGCGAAAGGTCCGGTTACCGAAACTCTTTTGCCCGTCGTTGCGCTGGACGACGCGGTGGGACTTATGGTCTTTTCCGTATCGCTTGCCATCGCCAAGGTTTTTGCAAGCAACACCGCTCCCACGTTCAACACCATAATTTTAGAGCCTTTATTGGAAATTTTCGGTTCGCTGGCGGTGGGCGCTCTGCTGGGAGCAATATTGTCTTTGGGTATGAAGCTTTTTAAGTCGCGCGCAAACAGATTGTGCCTTTGCATCGCCGTGGTTATGGCGGGTTGCGGTCTTACCAGACTGAGCGCGGCTTTGAACCTGCCCGGTTTTTCGCTCTCCTCTCTTCTGGTGTGCATGATGATCGGAGCCGTCTACTGCAATACCTTCAAGCAAAGCTACGTCATTATGGAACAATGCGACCGTTGGACCACTCCGCTCTTTATACTGTTCTTTATTATTTCGGGTGCAAACCTCGATATTTACAACATCGTTAACGTCGGAATCGTGGGTATCGTTTACGTGCTCGTGCGCGCCGCCGGCAAATACTTCGGCGCCATGTGGGGTGCGGCGGCAGTCAAAGCGCCAAAAACGGTCACGCGCTATCTCGGCTTGACGCTGCTTCCGCAAGCGGGCGTCGCAATAGGTATGGCGGCGATTTGCGCTACCTCTCTGCCCCCTGCCGAAGCTACCGCAGTCACCACTATAGTGCTGTGCGCAACGCTTATTTACGAGCTGGTTGGTCCCGTCATTACCAAAATCGCTTTGTCGGCGGCAGGCGAAATAGAAAAAAAGCCGAGAAAACGGGATAAAGCTCGGTCGCAAACCGCCGAAAAATAATTTACGACTTAATGAAAATTGTACTGCTTAGCAGAATACCGCAGTCGGAATACGACCGCGGTATTCTTTTCTTTACAGTTCCTTTTTGATTGATTTTTGCTTTATTTGCGGCGCACCCACACCAGCATATCGCACTCGTCTCTGTTGGCAAACGTCCAGTACGGGCGGAATTTCAGCGTTACGGGCGTGGTTTTCGCCTGCGCTTTGCGGTACAGCGCGTCGAACGCGCGATCGACGCAACCGCTTACTTCGAGATCGGGCATCGGATAATCGTTCGCCGCCTGCTTTTTTATCGGCGACTTGATATTGACCGAAAGCGCGTTGAGCTCAAACGGATTGTCAAGGCGCTCCAGACAATAAACGGTGGGGCCGTAGCAAAGCGCCACTCTGCCGTTGTCGGCGCGAACGCGCGGATTTGCCTCAAGGAAATACGGCTGCATATCGAAGTCAACGGTAAATTCCTTCTCCTTGCCGTTTATTTCTATATAGCCGTTCTTTTCGGAATAGTCGGCGCCTTTTACGGTAAATCCGTCGCACCATTCGGGCTTGCGTAACAAGATTTTATCGTATTTGCAATTTTTGACGCCGAAGCCGACAACGCCGCTTACGGGATAATCGGTGGCGATTTTCATTTCTATCTTTTCGTTTTTAACTGTCAGATCGGCGTACTGATTGACGACGAGCGCGTTTTCGTACTCTGAGAAGAAGAAATCTCCCACGCGCGCAAACAGTCGGTTGATGTTGGGCGGACAGCACGAGCAATCGAAAACCTCCAATCTGTGACGGAGCGGCAGATGTGCGCGTGCGTGCTCGAAAAGCGCGGTTTCCTTATTGACGTCTGCAAGGTGAATTTCAAGCTCGTTTTCGTAGAAGAACGCTTTGCCGTCGATGGAAGTGCTGGACAGCATATTGTTGTACATTATTCTTTCGATCACGTCGGCAAACCGATGATCGAGCGCGGTTTGCTGGAGCGACAACGCAAACAACTGCATTCCGAGAGCGGCACAGCTTTCGGAATAGGCTTCGAGGTTGGGAAGATCGTACGAAACCGTAAAGGCTTCGCCCTTCGCGGCTGAGCCGATGCCGCCCGTTACGTATATTTTTCCGTTGACTACGTCGTCGAACAGCTTAAGGCAAGCGTTAAGCAGTCGTTCGTCTCCCGTTTTTACGTACGCTTCGCTCATTGCCGTGTACAGATACGCGGCGCGCACGGCGTGCCCTTCCGCCTTTTCAAGCTCGCGTACGGGCGCGTTACTCTGATCGTACCTATCGTTAAAGTCGTTGTGCCACGGTTCGTGGCGGGTTCCTCTCTCGTTGATAAAGAACATTGCAAGATCGAGATATTTTTTGTCCGAGGTGTAGTCGAACAGTTTTAGAAGCGCCAATTCTATTTCTTCGTGACCGCACGTGTGGAAAGCCGCCGTTTTTTGAATAACGAACGCCTGCTCGATACAGTCGACGTACTTTTTCATTACAGAAAGCAGTTCGTGCTTTCCCGTCGCTTTATCGTACGCAATCGCCGCCTCTATCAGATGTCCGGCGCAGTACAGCTCGTGCTCTCCGCGCTTACTGAAAATCTTTTCCGGCTCGATCTGAATAAAATGCGAATTTAGATAGCCGTTTTTAGTCTGGTTAGCCGCCATATCGCTAACCAGCGCGTCGATGACCTTTTGCTCTTCCTCCAAGCCGCCGTTTTTGATTATCAGATAGCCCACCGCCTCTATCCATTTGGCGACGTCCGAATCGAAAAAGATATGCGGATAAGGTTTTAAACCCTTTTCGTAGTTGAAACGGAGCGCGTCGAATCTGCCCGACTGCTCGAATCTGTCGTACACGCTTTTAAGGCTGACGAATCGGTTCAAATCGTATCTTGACTTCCAAAATCCGCCGTCGAAAGTTACGTTCTCGAAAGAAATATTTTTTAATTTTTGCATAATAGTTGCTTTCCCTCCGTGTTTATGCTATTATTATAGCGTAATTCGTTGAATAATACAATGGTAAAATCAGTTAATAGGTGGTAAAATCCGACTTGGTTAAATTAGATGAAAATACTTTTTTAGACTTTTCAAATATGGGCTTGTTCGTGGGCGGAGAGGACTGGATACATCCCGAAACGGCAAACAAAACATACGAGCTGATTTTTATGCTGAAAGGCTTTGCGTTTATTGAAGAAGACGGCGAAAAAACCGAACTGCGCCCCGGAGATCTGTTTTGCCTTAAGCCGGGCGTCGTTCACAGGGGATACAGGCGCAGCAGCGGCACAAGCTTTTTCTGGCTGCATTTTTTTGCCTCCGGCTACGAAAGATTCGGCGTTTACCGCAAAAAAATCTCCGATCCGTACAATTGCACGACGCTTTTGAAAAACCTGAATCACCTAGCCAAAATAAGCGCGGATAAGGCATTGATAGAGTGCAAGCTGCTGGCTTTTTTACTGGAAGTGAAAAACTCGGACGGCAGAGACAATAAGCTTTTCCACGAAATCAGCGAGTACGTCCGAATTAACGTTTGCTCCGCACCCAAAGTGCGCGAAATTGCCGAAAAGTTCGGATACAATGCCGACTATCTCTCCAGATTGTTTGCCGCAAACTGCGGTCTATCGCTGAAAAAATACATAGATCGCGAGCGAGAAGCG
Organism: Candidatus Neoclostridium sp.; assembly: GCA_051887715.1. Taxonomy (GTDB): domain Bacteria; phylum Bacillota; class Clostridia; order Christensenellales; family Pumilibacteraceae; genus Neoclostridium. The sequence goes on along the minus strand of JBJFAC010000098.1, from coordinate 142 downwards.
GCAATTTCGGATAAATTGCTGACAACCACGCTTACTTTGAAGGAAATCGCACAGCAGTGCTCGTTTGACGACGCAAACGCTCTTATCAAGTTTTTTACGGCGCGAGCGGGCTGTTCCCCCACCGCTTACCGCAATAAAATAT
>JBJFAC010000097.1:0-5300 GCA_051887715.1 Candidatus Neoclostridium sp. | reverse complement strand
TGCTGTACTTAATATGATTCTTATGGGTGATGGCTCGTCAAATATCATACACAAGGATAGTTTAACGGAATATGACGGAAAGTACGAACAGGGTGAAATGAATGGTAAAGATTTCCCTGCAAATGTATTTTTGCTTAATCCCCCATATTCTGCTCCTGGTAAAGGTTTTATTTTTGTTAAAAAAGCCCTTTCTAAAATGAGCAAAGGAAAAGCAGCTATACTCATTCAAGAAAATGCTGGTAGCGGCAATGGATTGCCCTACACCAAAGAAATATTGAAAAATAACACCTTGCTTGCAAGCATTCATATGTCTGATATATTCAAAGGAAAAGCAGGCGTTCAAACGGCAATATATGTTTTTGACGTCGGCACTCCCCATAATGAAAAGCAAATTGTAAAATTCATTGATTTTTCTAATGATGGCTACACAAGGCAAAATCGCAAAAAATCAAGTCAAGATGCAAACCTTAAAAATACCGATAATGCTTTAGAGCGTTACGAGGAAATCGTTAATTTGGTTCTTTATGGAAAAACATATTTGCATTATTTTACCGAAGAACAATATATTGAGGACATCATAAGTCTTGATGGTAACGATTGGACATTTTCTCAACATATCAAACTTAACACTATACCAACTGAAGATGATTTTAGAAATACAATTAAGGAGTATCTTGGTTGGAAAGTATCGGCAGTTTTAAGAGGTGAAATTGATGGTTAAATTCAAGAGTTATAAACTTGAAGATATATTAATTTGGCAACCTCAAAAAGAAATTGACCCCTTGAAAATTGCTGATTTAACTATACAAGGAGATGTGTTGTATCCATTTTACGGTCAAGCAACACTTAATAATGGTATTATATCATATTTATCCTTAACCGAAGCTGTATTAAACAATCCAGAAGGAAAACCGACTATACTTATTCACTCTAACAATCAAAATGTAGTCTATCTTGAAACGCCGTTTTATCTTAAAGATGGTCATGGTGCAACTAGCGTGCTACAGTCTGCTATGTTAAATGAGAAAATAGCACTATATTTAATGACAAGTATTAAAAAAGTTATTACCAAAAAGTTTTCTTACAATGAAAAAGCCACTAAAGTTGCACTAAAAAACACATTCATTCAACTTCCGGTTACGGATAAAGATGAAATTGATTATGATTATATGGAACGCTATATAAGCGAACTTGAAGCAGAACGTATAAGCGAACTTGAAGCGTATTTGCAGGTAAGTGGATTTGATAATTATCAATTAACAAATGAAGAATTAAGAGCAATCGAATTATATAGAAATAACAAGATAACTTATGACGATTTCAAGATTGGAGAATTATTTGACATTCACCCAACGAAATCTTATGGGGTTACAAATAGAACTCTATTTAAAACAGCAGGAAAAACTCCTGTAGTAGTCAATTCGAGTATCGGTAATGGTATCGGTGGATATGTGGGTTTAGAACCAACGGAAAAGGGTAATATGATTACATATACGGACACAACTACTTCAGAAGGTATTTTTTATCAGCCAAATGATTTTATTGGTTACTCCCATATTCAAGGCTTATATCCTTTGAACGATGTTGAATGGTCAGAAAACGCTTTGCTATACTTTTTGGCAGTATTTAAGAAACAGGCAGCAGGAAGATTTGACTATGCTACAAAATTTAATCGCAAAGTGGCTGCTGAAATGATTGTTAAACTACCTGTATCATCCCAAGGAGATATTGACTTTAATTTTATAGAAAATTTTGTTCAAGCACAGAAAAAACTTTCCATAAAAGATGTTGTTGACTGGAAAAATATGATAATTACAAAAACTCAAGAAATTGTTAACAAGTAACAAATGAGAGCTATTTCGCACTGCAAAGCCACAAAAACGGCGACTACGGAAAACGAAGTTGCTCTTTTCGCGGTATATTTTCGATTGCGCGCGGGGTTATTGCGTTATATATCCGTTCGCATTGACTTTGCCGCATAAAAGCTGTATAATGATCTTAGTCGTCGTTATTAAAACAAAGAAAAATTCCCGTTCGGAGAAAAACGATCGGTGGTGTCGCATAAATTGTACACCGTATCGTTTACTTTTTTATATAGCTGTGTTATAATTAAACAAAAAAGGGGAGGCGAAATACGGCGTTATATGAAACAGGGGAATGCGTATAAAATAAAGCTTGTAAAAATTCTCGAGATACTCGGTCGGGATTCCGATGAGGAAAATTACGTGGATTCGACGGAAATACTCTCAAAACTTGCTTCTATGGGGATCGAGTGCGACAGGCGTACCCTGTACGGCGACATCGAAGTTCTCAATAATTTCGGATACGAGGTGCTTTGCGAGAAGTCGCCCGGAAAGCCGAACCGTTATTGCGTGGTCAATCGCAGCTTTAACGTGCCCGAGCTTCGCATTCTAATGGACGCGGTTCAGGCATCAAGCTTTATTACGCCCGCGAAAACGGAGGAGCTCGTTGGCAAGATAGCCGATCTCGGCGGACGTCACCGCGCAGAGCTCTTGCAGAGCAATATCGTTAAGTTCAATACTACCAAGAGTAAGAACGAAAACATTTTCTATTCGATAAACGAGATCAACGCCGCAATAGAAAACGACAAAAAGGTGTCTTTCGAGTACTTTGATTTCAATGCAAAGCACGAAAGAGTGTACAGACGTGAAGGTAAGCGATACTTCGTGAATCCGCTTGCCACTATTTTCGACGACGACAATTATTATTTTATATGCTATTACGGGAATCACGAGGGAGTGGTTCATTTCCGTATAGATCGTATGAATCACGTGCAAATGCTTCCCGACCTGCCGAGAGATGCCTATAAGGGCGAGCCCGTCGATATAAAACGCCATAAAAAGACGCTGTTCGGTATGTTCCAGGGCGAGGAAAGCCTTGTGGAGTTTCAGGTGGACGAGAGTATATTGGATCCCGTTTTCGACGTTTTCGGAGACAAAATAAAAATTACCGCGGACGAAAGCGGAAATCTGTGCTTTAAGGCGGCAGTGCAGGTGAGCTCCACGTTTTTCGGCTGGTGCCTGTCCTTCGGCGATAAGCTGCGGGTGACGGGCCCCGACGAAGTGGTCGAAAAGCTTATCGAATATTTAACTACCCTGACTGAAAACTATAGCCAAACGCAAAATTGCCCGCTTGAACGATAGCCGCAAGCGCGCAAGCCCTTCCGGCAGATTATACGCTGCCGCCGATATGATTAAAATAATATTTCGTATAAATGCAGTCAATATCGCTTTTCCGTATTCCTTGTGATATAACGGAAAGCCGGACATTTCGACTGTCAAAATAACCTCATCCCATCACGGGTGTGTGAATTTGCAATTCGGCGCGAAATAATTTAAAATTTTCTTGTCATAACGTTGTGTTTTCGGATTGTATGTGCTATAATTTACCAAGCTGAAATTATAGCGCCAGGAAATAAGCGAGGCGGACGTGCAAGCAAAAGCTTTCGAATCGAGCCTTAATAAAAAGGCTTAACTTATGCGCGGCAACCGAATAAGCAGCCGCCGCCTGCAATAAGGGAAAATCAAACGATACTGCGCAGTATTCGATGCGCTTGCGGGCGCGGACGAAGAAAAACATAACTACAATTCGGAGGGGAGAAATGAAAGTACGGATCATTCAGCCTGCATATTCTTTCAATGCAGACGAGCTGCAAAAAAATTACGAGGGTATGGTTGCGCTTATGGATGAGTGCAACGAGCCTTTGGACGTAATCGTAATGCCGGAGTACTGCGACATACCGGCGGCGCAAAAGGGAAAGGAGGCGTATCGTGCGGCGATATTCGGTAAAGCGGACGCGTCGAATACGGTAGGCGCGGAGACAAATGCTATTCGTTTTGATTTTTATCTTTTTTGAAGCACTCGTTCATTTTTTTGATTTTGCGTTTCCAGCTAAGATATTGCGCGATCCAGACCGCGACGAAAATCGCGACGAAAATACCGATATAGGACAGAACGCCGGCGACGGAATGTTTCATCCAATTAGTAATGTAAGCGATGGGGAACATAAGAACGCACGCGATCATAAAATATACGCCGCTTTGTTTTACGAGGCTCCACGAATCGAGCTCCCATATCACGGAAGCCATTGCAAAGCCCGAACCCAATATACCGCACAGAACGGTTTGCAAAATTACGGCGTTCAGCTCGTTGCCCGTAGTGTCGATGAGCTCCGGAGTGACGGGATAATAAGAGCCGTCTCCGACGAAAACGGAAATTATTACGGTAATTACAAAGCCGATCGCTATTCCTACGGGAAGACCGAATAAGCCGCGTTTAATAATCTGTTTAATCATATAACACCTCATATTCCTAATAATTGTTTGATTTTGGAAACGTAGCGTCTTGAAACGTAGGTCACGGTTCCGTTTGTAAGAGAAACGCAAATAGTTCCTGCGAAACTCAGATCGAAGCCCTTGACCTTTTTGAGATTGACGATTTCGGAATTGGATATTCGCACGAAGGTATTGCCTGAAAGGCGTTGCTCCGCCTCGTACAGCCGAAGCCTGATTACGTATTGCCGTTCTTCCGTTTCGGCATAGACTTTTCCGTTAGAGGCAAAAATGCGGAATATCGTGCTTGGATCGAGTAACGTTACCCGATCGTCCTGAAATCCGGCTATTATTTGCGTTTGCTCTTCGGAAAGCTTTTTTATTAACTCGTTGAGCTCGCCGGTCATCTTGTTGGTAACTACTGTGATTATCGGCTCAGAGCAGTGTTCGTCGATTTTGATCTCAATCTGCATCCGTTTACCTCCTGTTTACGGCTATATTATAATAAAATCGGAATGCGATTTCCACCGTTTTTCAATAATCGGTCGGTTTGCGCCCATAATCGGCAGAGCGGGAAGCATAAAACGACCGAAAGGATTTTTTAAAATCGGAAAAGGAATAAATATAAGGCGCATAGGACGGCGTTTTTACGGCGTTATTCGGGCAAAAGTCGTCCGCGCCAAAAACGAATAACGGGCGACTGTGAGTGTTATTCGGAGTAAACGGACATATTATCGAAGCAGAACGTCGATATTTCTTCCACCGTTTCCGCCATATCGTTTTCCAGCCAATAGATTATCGTGTTTACGATGCCGCCCGTCCAGATTATCCGCAGGTATTTCTTGGTGGTGGGAATATCGGCGTCGTGCAGAACCAGCCGATTGACTACCGACAGATATTTTTCTTTGAAGCCCGCTTTGAACAGAGTTATCATAAATTCCGAGTTCTGCTTTATGCATTCAAAAAGCTTTAGATACCAGGAATAGCCCGTGTACTCTCTGAAAGGAC
>JBJFAC010000096.1:0-5412 GCA_051887715.1 Candidatus Neoclostridium sp. | reverse complement strand
GTCGGATACGAAAGCATAATGCTGGGAATGTTCCAGATAATGTACGGTCCGGAAAACGACGTTTGCGAGGCGCACGGCGTTCCCAAGATAACCGAGCTTATTCCCATGTACAGCCGCGACGGCTATCACTTTTCAAGACCTTCGCGCGACAGCGTTATCGGCGCTTCGATGTACAAGGGCGCGTGGGATCGCGGATACGTTCAGTCGGTGGGCGGCGTTACCGTGATAAACGGCGACGAGCTGTGGATATATTATATCGGCTTCGGCGGCGACGAAAATTACGCCGGTCAAAGCTGGGTTACCAACGGGATTTACCGCAACGGCGCAACCGGAATTGCAAAGCTCCGCCGCGACGGCTTCGCGTCGATGAACGGAGAGGGCAGGCTTTTGACCAGAAAACTGCAGTTTTTCGGCAAAAAAGCCTTATTCGTCAACGCGGTCGGAAGCGTCAAGGCGAAAATTCTGGACGAAAAGGGAGAGCTTTTGGGCGAATCGAACGTGTTTGAAGGCGACAGCACGAAAGCGGAGCTCGGCTTTGATAATCTTTGCGTGGGCGAGCTCAACGGCAAAGTTATCCGATTGGAATTTACCGTGTCGGGCAAGCTGTATTCGTTCGGTTTCGCGGACGAGAACGGCGATTTCGGAGGCGCGCACGCCGCCGGAATAGTACGCTGATCGAGGTTCTGCGGCGCTCGGAATATAAAAACTTAAACGAATCGGAACATAAAACGGACATTAGGCGTTTTTTTCGGGCGGCGTAATTGACAGTCGCCCGATTTTTTGGTATAATCGAAGAGTAACGGAATTAAATCGCCGTAAAGCGGAATAAGCGCGTTCGGCGCCTTTCCGAAAAGCGTTTTAGCGTAAACAGCGCGGCGCGGGGAGAATAATTATGGATATTAAATACGCGGATTACGCGGTGGAGAAGGCGGCGGAGCTGATCGCGATAGACAGCCCGTCGGGCATGACGGACAAAGCGGCGGAGTGGGTGCTTCGCAGTTTTTCGGATTTGGGCTTTAGCGCGCAAAGGACGGTCAAGGGTGGCGTTACGGTCGATCTCGGCGGAAAAAACGAGGACGACGCGCTGCTGCTGGAGGCGCACGCGGACACGCTGGGCGGTATGGTGTGCGAAATTAAAAGCAACGGCAGACTTAGGATCACGAACATAGGCGGAATGAACGCCAACAACGGCGAAGCGGAGAACGTTCGGGTGTATACGTTCGGCGGCAAGGTGTACGAGGGAACGGCTCAGCTCGTCAACGCGTCGCTGCACGTCAACGGCGACTACAACGATACCAAGCGCACGTTCGATAATATTGAGATCGTGCTGGACGAGGACGTTAAAACGCAGGGCGACGCGTTAAAGCTGGGAATAGAAAACGGCAATTTCGTCTGCTTCGAGCCGCGCACTCGCATTACCGAAAGCGGCTATATCAAAAGCAGATTTCTGGACGACAAGCTGTCCGTGGGCATACTTCTGGGCTTTGCGAAGTATATTGCCGACGAAAAAACAGTTCTGCCGCGAAAAACGTATATTCACGTTACCGTATTCGAGGAGGTGGGACACGGCGGCTCGGCTTCCGTTCCGAGCGGTGTGACCGAGGCGATAAGCGTGGATATGGGTTGCGTCGGTACGGGACTTAACTGCACCGAAAAACAAGTATCGATATGCGCGAAGGATTCGGGCGGGCCTTATAATTACGCGGTGGTAAAGGCGCTTACGGAAGCCGCAAAGCGCGAAAACGCCGACTACGCCGTGGACGTCTATCCGCATTACGGCTCGGACGTGGAGGCTACCTTAAGAGCGGGCAACGATATTCGCCACGGGCTGATAGGCGCGGGCGTGTACGCAAGTCACGGCTATGAAAGAAGTCACAAAAGCGGCGTTTTAGCCACCTTAAAGGTGCTGAAGGGCTATCTGAAAATATAAAAAGGAGCAAAAATATGATTTTTGAAATTAAAGGCGGCCGTTTTTACGGGGACGGAAAGCCGATTAAAATTATTTCCGGAGCGGTGCATTATTTCCGCAATCTGCCCGAAACCTGGCGCGATATCTTCAAGAAAATGCGCGCTATGGGCTGTAACTGCGTTGAAACCTACTGCGCCTGGACTCTGCACGAAAAGAAAAAAGGCGAGTTCGACTTTTCCGGCAGGCTCGATATAGAAAAATTTTTGCTTACCGCACAGGAGGAGGGGCTTATGGCTATCGTGCGCCCCGGTCCGTACATCTGCGCCGAGTTCGAGTTCGGCGGTCTGCCCTGGTGGATACAGTCGGAAGAGGATATAGAAATACGCTGTATGAACGCCTCGTACATCAAGTATTTCGACCGGTATCTCGACGAGCTGCTCGCCAGAGTAAGACCTTTGCTTTGCACGAACGGCGGACCGGTTATTATGATGCAATGCGAAAACGAATACGGCTATTACGGCGACGACAAGCAGTATCTTAAATACTTACGGGAGGGCTATATCAAAAGAGGAATAGACGTTCCGCTGTTTACCTCCGACGGCACTTCGAAGCAGGACCTTCTGGACGGCACGACCGAAGGCTGTCTGCCCACGCTCAATTTCGGCAGTCGCGTAGAGGAAAATTTCAAAGCGCACGACGAGTTGTTCCCGAACGTGCCCAAAATGTGTATGGAAATGTGGGACGGCTGGTTCGACGCCTGGGGCGACGATAAGCACCACACGACCGACGCCAAGACGTACGCCGGTATCGTGGACGATATGTTAAAGCGCGGCAGCGTTAATTTCTATATGTTCATCGGCGGCACTAATTTCGGCTTTACCAGCGGCGCAAACCACTACGAAACGTTCGCTCCCGACGTTACCAGCTACGACTACGACGCTCTTTTGAGCGAATGCGGCGACGTGACCGAAAAATATATGCAGGTACGCGAGGTGATCGGACGCTACGTCGACTACGAGCTTCCGCCCGTGCCCGAAAACCGACCGAAAGCGGCATTCGGCACGGTTGCGCTTACCGAAAGCGCAAGCCTTTTCGATAACCTTGAAAATTTGTCGAAGGCGCAGTATTCTTCCGTGCCGCGCGCTATGGAGTGGTACGGCGGCGGCTACGGCTACATTATGTACCGCACGCGCCTTAACCGCGATTACGAAAACGTAAAACTTTCCTTCAGCGAGATAGGCGACCGCGCTCAGATCTACGTCAACGATTCGCTTAAGGGCATAATTTACGTCAACGATAAGGAATACGCGGTTACTTTCTCGGCAAAAGAGGGCGACGTTCTGACCGTTCTGTGCGAGAATATGGGCAGAACCAATTTCGGTCCCAAGTCGATGAGAAAGAAGGGCTTGCCGGGTAGATGTCTGTTGGACGCGCGTATTCATTTCGGCTGGGAGGCGTTCACTCTGCCGATGGACAACCTTGACAAGCTGGACTTTTCCAAAAATGCCGGCAAAGAAAATTCGCGTTTCTATCGCGGAAGGTTTTTCGTGGACGCGCCGTGCGACACTTTCCTTAAGACGGACAATTTCCGCAAGGGCTTCGTCGTCATTAACGGCTTTAATCTGGGCAGATATTGGGAAATCGGACCGCAAAAAACGCTGTTCGTGCCTGCAGGCGTGCTAAAGCGCGGCGAAAACGAGATAGTCCTGTTCGAGTCGGACGGAATCAAAGGCGAGGCAAGCGTGGAATTCGTGGATAAGCCCGACCTCGGAGCGGTTTAAGGCGCGTATTTTCCGCAATCGTATTATTGCCGATTAAATCGGAAAAAGCGGAACGCGGACAAAGCGAAAAACGTAAAAAAAGCGGAAGAGAAAAAAATAACTCTTCCGTTTTCTTTAATTAAAACCGTTTTGCCGTCAGTCAAGCCAGATCGGGTTGGTCCAGGCGCGTTTGCCGTCGGCGGTGTACACGGTGATACGCGCGTATTTGTAGCCGCCCGCCCAGTCTTTAAGATTGAATTCGCCTTTCGTCAGTTCGTCTCCGTTGGCCGTGATCAGTCTTGAGGGGTGGCAGTCCGCCGAAAGCTTAATTTTAGCCACGGGCGAGCACTCGATATGCGCGACGTTTCCGTCCACGTAAAAGTCCTTGATTATCGGACCGGTGGAGGAGTAGAACGCGCCCTCCGAAAGCGCTTTAAGTATGGACGAAACGTTGTTTTCGGCGTTGACCATTACCCAGCCTTTGCAGTGATGCTCCATATGGTGTCCGTCGTCCGTCGCCACTCCGAATATTCTGATTCCCTGACCGAGCAGTTCGTCCCAATATGCGGCGTCGTTGTCCATATCGCAGATATACGCGCAACCGCTGTTCCAGATCTCCATAGCGAAATTACCCTTCATGCGCTCGAAATACCTTGCGGGCGTTGCCGACCATTGCGGATGGCAGTACACCGTTAGATTGCCTTTTGCGTGTATGCGGTCGAGATACTGCTGATACTCTTCCTGATTTTTTGCCGTACCGCTGGGAAAGCGCTCGTCCTGTTCGTAGCCGTTTCCGTTTTCCTTTTCCGGACCGAGGCAGACCGTGTGAAAGCAACGGAAGCCGTTGTCAAAGAAAAAGGTGTCGTCAAACTCCATTCCGGGCAGCACGGTTATGCCGGTTTCCGGCGCGAAGTTTTTGTAGTTGTAAATGCGGTGATCGGTAAGCGTCATAAAATCGTAGCCGTTCTCTGCGTGCAGACGAATTACTTCTTCGGGCGTGCCGAGTCCGTCCGAACGCGTGGTGTGGCAGTGCAGACCGCCCTTCAGCATTTTGCGATCCGAGGTAAATGCGTTTTGTCTTATCATTTTTTATCTTCCTCCCCGTTAATTTGTTAGTTGAATTTCGGTTTTCATATTATACAACCGTATCGGCGCGTTTGTCAAGCGATTGCCGTTAAAAGGGCGGATTAAAAATAAGCCCGGTATTTGCATTTCGCGCGGTGCGGTTTCTTTTGCGGCGCGGAGCGCTTTTTCGGTGCGGTATAATGCAAAATCTTTGATTAAAGCGCAAAAAACAGTTGTTTATTGCGCGGAAATGTGGTATAATAACATTTGGTTTGTGCTGCTTATACGCAAGGCGGAGCGCGTTTTGCGGCCGGCGGTCAAACGGCTTTATACGAAATTATTTTTGGAGGGCAATTATGCAGTTTTCTAAAGAAGTAGAAAGAATGGTCTGCGTAGCCAAAGGTCCCAAGCACGGACCGGCACCCATTCCGGAAGAAGGAAAGTGGGTTCAGGCTTACAACATTCAGGACATCAACGGTTACACGCACGGCATCGGTTGGTGCGCGCCTCAGCAGGGCGCGTGCAAGCTCAGCCTCAACGTCAAGGACGGAATTATCCGCGAAGCGCTGGTTGAAACCATCGGTTGCTCGGGTATGACGCACTCGGCGGCTATGGCAGGCGAAATTCTGCCCGGCAAGACGCTGCTGGAGGCGCTGAATACCGACCTCGTATGCGACG
>JBJFAC010000095.1:0-5551 GCA_051887715.1 Candidatus Neoclostridium sp. | reverse complement strand
GAGGACCTCTTACGCTGGAGATACACGACAACGTTTTCAGAAACGAAGAGGGAATCAAAAAAGTCGCTTTGCTGGTGAAAAGCTTTATCCTAAGAGGGGGACACGAATTGCAACTTAATTCTATCAGTCGCGACAGATTGCTCGACGCGCGTAAACATCCGGAAAAATACCCCGATCTGATCGTGCGAGTATGGGGTTGGAGCGGTTATTTTAACGAACTCGATACCGAATATCAAAATCATATTATTTCCAGAGCGGAATACAAACTGTAATAAACATCGATTTTTTCGCCAAAATCGGCAAAAAACGCTTAAATAAAGTACTATGCGTGACATAGTACTTTATTTTCGAACGCCAACTTTTCAGGCTTTTTTCAAAACGCTTGACGAACGCCGCCTTATATGTTAAAATATTAGCATATAAAGAGTAACTACTCTTACGGGTGAAATTATGCTAGTTACGGTAAACGCGTCCTCTCGGTACGACGTCGTTATAGAAAGCGGCGTAATAAACGTTTGCGGAGAATATATCCGCAGGCTTTTTTCGCCGTGCAAAATTGCCGTTATTACCGACGAAAACGTTGAAAAGCTCTATTTTCTGGCGGTCAAAAACTCGCTTGAAAACAGCGGTTTTCAGGTGTTTTCGCGCGTTCTGAAACCCGGCGAACAAAGTAAAGATATTTCGGTTTACGCCGAAACCGCGTCCTTTCTCGCGGCAAACAATTTCGGCGGCGGCGACCTTGTTATGTCGCTCGGCGGCGGCGTTGTAGGCGACCTTGCCGGCTTCGTTGCGGCGACGTATCACAGGGGAATAAAATACGTTCAACTGCCGACGACGCTGCTTTCCGCAATCGACGCATCGGTGGGAGGAAAGACGGCGATCAATCTTCCGGAAGGCAAGAATCTGCTCGGAGCGTTTCACCAGCCCTCGCTCGTTTTGTGCGATCCGTCCGTTTTTCGCTCGTTGTGCTCTCTCGAGTGGCAGGAAGGATTGGGAGAGCTGTGTAAATACAGTCTTCTCACCGGAAAGAAATTCAAAGCCCTGCGCGCCGAAAAAAATGAAACGCTTGAAAAAACGATCTGCGACTGCGTTTATTACAAGGCGTGCGTGGTCGGTGAGGACGAGTTCGACGTCGGAAAAAGGCGCGTTCTGAATCTCGGCCACACGGTTGCGCACGCGGTTGAAAAAGCCTCCGGATTTGCCGTTCCGCACGGAATAGCAGTGTTTTACGGGCTTAAAAAAACCGTTTCGGCTTGCTATAAGCACGGATTTATGAGCGAAAAAGATTATCTTTCCTGCCTTGAGATTTTTTCCGAATACGCCGTAGAAACGGATTTTCCGATCGATAACGACGCGATTAAAAGATATTTCTGCGCCGATAAAAAAGTGAACGGCAAAACTATCGTGCTTGCTCTCCTGTCCGCGCCGGGAAAGCCGTTTTTGCGTGAATTTACTCTTGAAGAAGCGGAGAGGTTTTTATGCGACTGACCTGCTTTCCTTCCGTATTTAGCGGCTCGTTTACGCCGCCTGTATCTAAATCGGACGCGATCCGCGCGATAATCTGCGCGCTTTTGTCCGACAAACGGACCGTTTTTCCGCCTTTGCCCTCTTCCGACGACGTTGTAGCGGCGATCGAATGCGCCGAAAGCCTGGGAGCGCGCTACGACGGAAAAATATTCGCTCCGCCCGAAAAATTCCCTTCGGAAGCGACCTTAAACTGTCGCGAGAGCGCGGCGTGCCTGCGCTTTTTTGCGTGCGTAACTGCGGCGATCGGCGGAAATTTTACGTTAAAAACGGGCGAAAGTCTGTCTTCTCGTCCGACGGAAACCTTGGCGGAAACGCTGAAAAGCGGCGGCGTTACGCTTGAAAGAACGCAAAACGGCTTTAAGACGAAGGGCAAACTGAAAGCGGGAAAATACACGGTAGACGGCGACGTTTCCTCACAATTTCTGTCGGGGATGCTGCTTGCCGCGCCTTATATAAGCGGAGAAACGGAAATAACGGGCAAAAACCTCGTATCGGGAGCGTACGTAAAGCGCACTTTGAGCGTTATGCGCGCTTTTTCGGCGGAAATCAAGGAAAAAAAAAGAGCGGACGGGACGGTTTACCTTATACCGAATGCCTCTTTTACGCCGCCCGAACGGCTTACTCTCGGAGAAGACTGGTCGGGAGCTTCGTTTATGCTTGCCGCCGGCGCTCTCGGAGGAGAGGTCACGGCTCTCGGTATGCCCGAAAACGCGCCCGACGGGCAGATAGTCGATATTCTCGACTTATTCGGCTGTGACGTAAGAAAAAGTAAAAACCCGGACGGAACGGTGGACGTTACCGCAAAAAAACGAGCGTTCAAGCCCTTCGAATACGACTATGTGGATTGTCCCGATCTCGTTCCGGTGTGCTGCGTGCTCGCGGCGAACGCAAACGGGAAATCCGCGCTTAAAAACGTCGCTCGGCTGAAAACCAAGGAAAGCGACAGAGTGACTTCGTGCATTCGGCTTATCGAAAGCCTGGGGGCGAAGGCGGAGTTCGACGGCAAAGATATTTTAGTTCGCGGCGGCAAAACTACGGGCGGCGCCGTAAAAACCTACGGGGATCACCGTATAGCTATGGCGGCGGCGTGTGCGGCGGCGGGATCGACCGGCACCGTGGAAATAGACGATGCGGAGTGCGTGAAAAAATCGTACGCGTCCTTTTGGAACGACTACGTTTCGACGGGCGGCGCGGTTAAATGCAATAACGAGCGAGAAAGAGGTTGAAAGCGGATAAAATGACCGATTGGACGGGTGAAAATTACAGATTACGACTTACGGGCGCTTCGCACGACGAATACGTCGGGGCGGTTTTTTCCGGAATGAAAAAAGGTGAAAAAATCGACTTTTCCGCCGTGGACGAGCTGGTTGCTATGCGTCGTCCGTGCGAAAACGCGTATTCCACGAAGCGCAGGGAAAGCGACGAATACGAGTTTATCGGCGGCGTGGACTGCGAAGGCGTTTCGACGGGAGACGATCTCGTCGTCAGAATAAAAAACCGCGACGTAAAAAAAGGCGATTACGAGGGTATTCGCGAGGTAATGCGTCCGTCGCACGCAGATTACGCGGCGTTCGTCAAGTACGGCGAAAGCGCGTTAAAGTCCGGCGGAGGAATTTTCTCCGGCAGAATGACCGCCCCGCTGTGCGTTATCGGCGGCGTAGCCCTCGGCATTCTGAAAAAACGCGGAGTTTCGGTGACGGGGTATTTGTCCTCGGTAGGCGACGTGCGATTCGGCTCTTACGACGACGAAAACTTCGTTCTGCCCGAAAAGAGTGCGGCTTTCGCGCTTGCCGACGAGCGTACTAAAGCGCTTGCGGACGATCTTTTCGCTCGTCTTGCGAAAGAGGGAGACAGCGTCGGCGGCATAATAGAATGCGTTTTATCGGGCGTTCCGGCGGGAGTGGGCGACGCTCAGTTCGGTTGCCTGGAAAGCAGAATATCCTCGCTTTTGTTCGGAATACCTGCGGTAAAGGCGGTGGAATTCGGCTTCGGAAAGAACTTCGGCGGCGCTTTGGGCAGCGAGGTGCGCGACGAGCCGTATTACGACGGAGACAAAGTCGGAACGCGCACCAATTTCAACGGCGGAATCAACGGCGGAATATCCAACGGAATGCCGATAGCCCTCCGCGTGACGGTAAAGCCCACTCCGTCGATAGCAAAGCCCTGCCGCACTATTAACGTTAACGAAAAAAGAGAGACTTTGCTGGAAATAAAAGGCAGGCACGACGTGTGTATCGCACCCAGAGCGGTGGCGGCGGTCGTTGCGGCGGCGTCGATAGCCCTTGTCGACGCAATGGGAGAGACTTATGAATAACGAATTGAAAGAACTCAGAAAAGAAATAGACGAAATAGACGACGAGCTCGTGGCGCTGATGGAAAAGCGTATGGCAGTCGTCGGAAAAATAGCGGAGAAAAAGAAAAACGCCGGATTGCCCGTAAGCGATAAGCAACGCGAGCTTGAGATAGTGACCAGACTGAGAACAAAAAGCGGAAAGCTGTTCTTGCCCTACGTTTCGGAGTTTTACCGCACCGTTTTCAAAGTTAGTAAAAGCAGTCAGCGCGAATATCGCGGACGGAAGGAAGAAAAAAAGCTATGAGGTGCGCTTTGATAGGACAAACGCTTGCGCACAGTTATTCCAAGCTGATACACGAAAAGTTCGGCTTTTACGGCTACGATCTCGTCGAGCTGCAGCCGAACGAGTTGAATGCTTTCGTGCGCGGCGAAACGTACGACGCTTTTAACGTCACGATCCCGTATAAAACGCAGATAACGGCATTGCTTGACAAAACGGACGAGGTGGCGTCCGAGACCGGAACGGTCAATACGGTGGTCCGCTTGGGAGGAAAAACGTACGGTTATAACACGGACGTGTTCGGTATGGCGTATATGTTAAAGAGCGGCGGAATAGCGCTTGCAGGCAAAAACGTGTTGATCGCCGGCAGCGGAGGCACGGGAAAGACTGCGGCATACGTCGCCAGGAAAATGAAAGCGGCTAAAATAACCGTAGTATCGCGCAAGGGAGAAATTAACTACGCGAACGTCTACGAACAGAACGACGTTCAGGTAATAATAAACGCAACGCCCGTGGGAATGTACCCGTACACCGACGTCAGTCTGCTGGACGTAAAAAAGTTTCCGCGATTAGAGGCGGTTGCGGACGTGATTTACAATCCTTTGAAAACCAGATTGATTCTGGAAGCCGAAAAAGAGGGCATAAAAGCGGTAGGCGGACTATCGATGCTGGTGGCGCAGGCAAAATTCTCTATGGACGCGTTCACGAAAAAACGGCACGACGACGCTCTTATCGGTAAAACTTTGACCGCGCTCGAAAGAGAGATAAGGAACGTAGTGCTGATAGGAATGCCCGGCAGCGGAAAGACCAGCGTGGGTAAGGCGGTTGCCAAACGGCTTATGAAAAGATATGCCGATAGCGACGCCGCGATAGCGGAAAAAGCCGGACGTCCGATACCGGAGATATTTGAAAAATACGGCGAAAAATATTTCCGATCGCTTGAAAAACAGACGCTTGCCGAGCTCGGAAAAAATCACGGAACGGTAATATCCACGGGCGGCGGAGCGGTGCTCGATCCCGAAAACTACTATTCGCTTGCACAAAACGGAAGGATTTATTACCTTCAAAGAGCGGCGGAAGAGCTGGCTACTCGCGGCAGACCGTTGTCGAAGGACAAACAGGCGTTATCCGAAATGGAAAAAATCAGATTACCGCTTTACGAAAAATACGCCGACGTAACCGTGGGAAACGACGGTGATTTTTTCGCCTGCGTAAAGAAAATAACGGAGGACTTCTTGAAATGAAAATTCTCGTAATCAACGGACCGAACATAAATATGCTAGGTGTGCGCGAGCCCGCTCTGTACGGTAAAAATACGTACGGCGAACTTATCGCAAAAATAAAGCGGGAATGTAAAGCGTCGGGAGTTAAAGTCGCTTTTTATCAGTCTAATCGCGAAGGCGATCTGGTCACGGCAATACAGAAAGCTCGCGGACGGTACGACGGAATAA
>JBJFAC010000094.1:0-5616 GCA_051887715.1 Candidatus Neoclostridium sp. | reverse complement strand
GAGATCAACTGCCTGTCCGCAGGCGAATTTCCCACCGTCAAAAAGCTGGACGGAGCAAAAAAACTCACCTTTCTTGGCAAAAATCTGCGCGATCTCGTCAACCGCGTCACCTTCTGCGTTTCCACCGACGAATCCCGTCCTATTCTGAAGGGCGTGTGCTTCACCTCGGATAACGGGCAGATCACCGCAGTGGCTACCGACGGCTATCGCCTTGCGAAATGCGTTAAAACGTTGGAAAACTCCGACGCGAACGTTTCGGCGGTCATTCCGGCGCGCAGCTTAAACGAAATCGGACGGCTCGTCGAGGACGACGAACAGCCCGTGGACGTGCTCTTCCAGAAAAATTACGTCGCGGTGGACATCGGTCACACCTGCATAACCGCGCGCGTGCTGGACGGCAATTATATCGACTACCGCCGCATCATTCCCCAAAGATTCGAAACGCGCGCTACCGTTTCCGTCAGCGCTTTCGAGGCAAGTCTGGAACGCGCGATACTGCTTGCGCGCTCGGACAGAAACAACCTCGTCCGCCTCGACCTGCACGAAAGCATTATGGACGTCTCCTCCAACAGCGAGATGGGCAAAATCGACGAGCATATCGACGTCAAGCTGGAGGGCAGAGATCTTTCCATCGCCTTCAACGCTCGCTATTTCACCGAGCTGATAAAGTTTATCGGCAGCGAATGTATGACCTTGTCGTTCAACGACGCCGTTCAGCCCTGCGTGGTAACGCCCTGCGACAGCGCCGAGGACCTTCTATACCTCGTTCTGCCCGTCAGAATGCTGTAAGGAGCGATTATGGATAAAAAGGATAAAAAAGTAATCGCCCTCATCGCTCACGACCACAAAAAAGCCGATATGATCGCCTGGGCGAACGAAAACAAAGAAAAACTCGCCTGCTTTACGCTGTGCGGAACGGGTACGACCGCAGGTCTGGTTGCCGAAAACACCGGACTGAGCGTCAAAAAATTCCTGTCCGGCCCTATGGGCGGCGACCTCGAAATAGGCGCGTGCGTGGCGGAAGGCTCGATAGACGCCATCGTTTTTTTGTGGGATCCGCTTGAGGCTCAGCCGCACGACCCCGACGTCAAGGCGCTTCTTCGCATCGCCGTCGTGTACGATATTCCCATTGCGACCAACCTCGCCACGGCAAACTGTATACTGCGTTCCGGTCTCGTCTGACGATCGGACCGAACGAATAACGCCCTCTTGCGGGCAAAACCAATTACGACAACGGAGATATTATGAAAAAAATAATACTAACGGGCGATCGCCCCACCGGCAGACTGCATATCGGACACTACGTGGGCTCGCTGCGCGAACGCGTAAGACTGCAAAACAGCGGCGAATACGACGAAATCTATATTATGATCGCCGACGCTCAGGCTTTGACCGATAACGCCGAGCACCCCGAAAAAGTGCGCTCCAACGTGCTGGAAGTCGCCCTCGACTACCTCGCGTGCGGAATAGATCCCAAAAAATCCACCGTTTTTATTCAGTCCACCGTGCCCCAACTGACCGAGCTGAGCTTTTACTATATGAATCTGGTCACGCTGTCCCGTCTTCAGCGCAACCCGACCGTCAAATCGGAAATAAAAATGCGCGACTTTGAAAACAGTATTCCCGTCGGCTTTTTGTGCTATCCGATAAGTCAGGCGGCGGACATCACGGCTTTCAAAGCCACCACCGTGCCCGTCGGCGAGGATCAGGCGCCCATGCTGGAGCAATGCCGCGAAATCGTGCACAAATTCAACTCGGTGTACGGCGAAACGCTGGTCGAACCGCAAATGGTTCTGCCCGAAAACACCGATTGCAGGCGCTTGCCCGGCATCGACGGCAAGGCTAAGATGAGCAAGTCGCTGGGCAACTGTATCTATCTTTCCGACAGCCCCGAAGAAATCCACAAAAAAGTAATGAGTATGTTCACCGATCCCAACCATATCCGCGTGGAGGATCCCGGACAAGTGGAGGGCAACACCGTCTTTACTTACCTCGACGCGTTCGCTCGCAGCGAGCATTTTGCCGAGTTTTTGCCCGATTACGAAAATACGGAGCAGCTTAAAGCGCATTACCGCAAGGGCGGCTTGGGCGACGTGAAAATCAAAAAGTTCCTCTCCAAGGTGCTGCAAAGCGAGCTTAAACCCATTTACGAGCGCCGCTTGCAGTGGGCGGAACGCATTCCCGAGGTAAAGGAAATTCTCCGCGCCGGTTGCGCTAAAGCCGAAAAAACCGCCGCCGACACGCTTGCCTCCGTCCGTAAAGCCATGCGTATCGACTATTTCGACTGATCCCCTCTATAGGCATCCCCCGTAAATCTTAACTTTAATAAATAAAAACCGCGAAGAGGCTTCTTCTTTGCGGCTTTTTTGATTTTTCGGCTGTTATTCTACTAATATTTCATTTTTCCGATTTTTTTTGCTTTTGCTGTTTTTTCTTTTGCGTCTTTTTTCTTTAGCGTTTTTTGCTTTCGCGGCGTTTTATTCCACGAGATCTATCGAGAAAAGGCGAGCGGTTTCACAGCCGTGCGTTTTATCGGCGCGGAAGGTAACGCCGCTTATCTCTTCGTCCACGTCGACGAAGACCAGCCTTTGGTAATTGCCCTTGATCTCCACCGTTTTGTCGCTTTCGCCGTGCAGAACGAGCGTAAAATCGCTTACAAGCGTGGACGGCGTGCCTACGGTAACGCTGCCCTGCGCGTCGTGGCTGAGCATCGGGAACTTGAAAAGCTTTTCGCGTTCGGGGCAGTCGGGAATATCCGTTCGTAAAAAATCGCTGTCAAAAACCAGACGCACGGCGCGGTAACGCTTTTTCTCTGCGCGGAAAGTGACGCTTTCGCCCGTTTTAAGCTCGGTTACGGCGTTTTCGCCCCCGATATTGCGCTCGGCGTCGGGGAAATCCAGCGTTTTTTTGCGCTTTACGCCCGGCAGATAGCAGTCGTGCAGGCGGAGCAAGCCTTGTATTTCCGAAACGTACTTCGCCGCTCCGCGCGGGCTTACGCCGTGTTTTACCGCCACAACGGCGGCAAAGCCCACCGCCTGACCAAGCAGAGTGCAGGTAGCCATAACGCGCGTGGACGACAGCGCCAGATGCGTCACGCTGACGTTTCTGCCCGCAAACATTAGATTCTCGACGTTTTTCGAGTAAATACAGCCGTAAGGAACGGTGTACGGCTTTTCGTATTCGTATATAACGCTGGGCAGAGCGGAGTACATCCCGTCCGCATAATGATCGTCTATCCACCAGCCGCCGTAAGCGATCGCGTCGGCGAAAATTCTGCCGGCAAGCACGTCGTTTGCGGTGAGAACGTAGTCGCCCACGTAACGCCTGGTCTCCCTTTTCGCGGCAAGCGAGCCTATCCATTCGAGAGCGTATCCCTCCCGATTGACCTGCTCGCGAACGTAAGCGTGCGTGGAGGCGGCAAGCGAAACGAGCTCTTCCGCAATTGCTCCGCCGTCGCGCAGAGCGTCGTTTTGTCCGCGCAGCTCCAGCCACCAGAAATTTTCGACGGGCACGTTGACGCGAGCGTCCGGCAGTCGCCTTTTAAGCGCTTCGTTGAATTTCCCGTCGGCGAGCGGAACGGAAGCGCAGTCGCACGGCTCTCCTTTCCGCATCGGGCGGTATTCGATCAGCACGCTGCTGCCCATCGTGGTTTCGTCCGCCTCTTCGCGAGCCATGGGCTCGCCGTACTGTTTCCGACTTTCTCTGCCGGAAACGAACTCGGCGTCGGTAAATTCGGCAAGAACGCTGTCGCCCGAACAGTCGGCATACAGTTTTGCTTTGATTTCGTAAAACGCGTACTCGTCGGTTTTCCACACAGTCACCGACCGTATAGAGCCGCCCTCCTGACGCGCGCCGCAACAGGTGGCGGAAAGCAACAGCGTAATATTCTTTTCGGCGCGCACCTTGGAAAGCAGCACCAAGTCCCATATCGACCAGTTCATCTTGGGATTGAAATGCATATTGTCCAGCGCAAGCTCCTCCACGAGCCCGCCCTCGCGGTATTCGGGAAAATTGCTTGCCGCGCCGCGGATCCACATACGCACCTCGCCCGAAGCGTTGCCGCCAAGCACGGTTCTGTCCTGCACGAGAACGACTTTCAGTCCCTCTCTCGCCGCCGAAACGGCTGCCGCAACGCCGCTCATACCTCCGCCTATAACGCACAGATCGCATTCGAGCGCCTTTTCAAACTTTTTCATCGGGTTGCACCTCGTTTTCTTGATTTATCGCAATAAATATAGTATACTACAAATTAACCAACGTTTCAAGGGAAAATACGGTATGAAATCTTTGATTTACGATACAGACGCGGCAAACGCGCTGAAAGAATATCTGCTTTTTCTGCGTGAAGCAGGCTGCAAGGTCTCGCTGTGCCACCTCGGCGGCTCGTTCTATCCGCCCGAACAAATTCCGCCCGAATTTTTTTGCCACGACAACGACTATTGCACGAAAATAAAGAATAACGACTACGCCGGCTGCGCCGCAAGGCAGATAGCGCTGTGCGCCGCTTTGAAAGAAAACGAGCTTGCGCTTTCGGAGTGCCCTGCCGGAGTGAGGGAATACGTTTGTACGGCAAGCGAAAACGGCGAAACGTTTGCTCTCGTTTGCCTTACCGGCTACCGAGGAAAAGCTACGGGCGACCGCGAATACGACGCTTTGTCTCCGGATATGCCCTCTCCCGACCGCGCGCAAGCCGTTTTGCGCCCTATCGTCGGCTATATTAAAGAAATCGCCGCGCTCCACACGGGCGACGCGTCCGCTCCGGAAGCTGTCTGCCGCAAGATAAAACGCCTTATCGCCGAACGCCTCTACGAGCGCTTTTCGGTGGGCGAGCTTTGCGCTTTAGTCAACTATTCGCAGGCGTACGTTAGGCGAGTTTTCAAAAAATACACCGGCGAAACGGTGTACGACTATATCAAGCGCAGGAAGATCGCCTGCGCGAAGGCGTTGCTTGCTCACTCCTGCCTTACCGCCGCGCAGATAGCGGCGCGCCTGGGCTATCCCGACGCGAATTATTTCTCCACGCTTTTTAAAAAAGAAACGGGCGTTTCGCCCTCGCTCTACCGCAAGCAATACCGTAGCAGCAACCGCCCTTCGCCTTTTTTTCCTCCGAAATAATTCCGAATAAGTAAAAACGCCGCTTTCCCCCGTTTACCGAAAGGGATAGAAAGCGGTTTTTAATTATCTTCCCTTGTGCTTTTCCTTGCGTTTTTGCCTGTGGAGCGCAAGCTTTAGCGCTTTTATCTCCTCTTTTTGCCGTTTTCCCAATATTTTGCGTTCGGTTTTATTTTCTTCCCGTTGCAACTTCAGCGCCTGCCAAGACTTGGTGCCCACGCCGGTAGACTGTGCCGCCCTTTTCAGCTCGCGTTGCTTGCGCTTGGGATTGACCGGCTCGGCTTTGACCTCGGCGGTCACCTCGGGGCTGAACTTAAGCCCGTAATAATTTTTAAGCGCGAACGCCCACACGTCGTAGTCCTTAGGCTCCGCTCCGAAGGTGATTTTGCAGGCGGACAGCTTTCCGTTTTCCGTCCGCTCGAACACGCCCACCCAGAAGGGATCCTCGAAAAAGACGGTCAGCCGGCTTGAAATAATACCGTTTGCGCTCATTTTTCGGCAAGA
>JBJFAC010000093.1:0-5655 GCA_051887715.1 Candidatus Neoclostridium sp. | reverse complement strand
CGGGAGCTTTTTCTTTTTTTCGTAAAAACGCGGCAAAATAACGCTTTTTTCGCTTAAAAAACAGAGTACTATGTCACGCATAGTACTCTGTAACGGCAATTTTATTGAATTTTTGCGGTAAAATCGCAGGTTTTTGACTTTTTTAGTTTTTGGTTAAATCGGCGCGCTCGTTCTTTTTTCGCAGTATATCGCCGGGCGAAAGAGCGATTTCGCTTTTGACGCGCACCTTTTGCTGTACGTTCATCACGTCCTCTATCGGCAGACCGCGCTCGTCGGTCATATCGCCGACGACTATTTTCGCGTTGTGATATTTGCCCGGAGACAGCACCTCCAGCACGTCGCCTTTTTTAAATCGGTTGCGCATTTCCACGGTAAATCCGTCGGGATTTTTTTCGGTGACTATCGCGATAAAATCGTAGTTTTGAGCGGGCTTGCTCGTTTCGTAGCACTGCGCGGAAGGATCTCTGCCGAAGTAAAAGCCCGTGCAGTATTTGCGATGACCGGGCTTGGTCAGGTCGTCGTATATTTCCTCCGGTAAAACGAAGTCGTCGCCCTGCTCGTAGTACAGATCTATCGCACGACGGTACGCGTTTACCACGCTTGCCACGTAATAAGAGGTTTTCACTCTGCCCTCTATTTTGAAGCTGTTCACGCCCGCCGCCGCGAGCTTGTCGACGTAGCGGATCATATTGAGATCCTTGCTGTTGAGAATGTACGAGCCGCGTTCGTCTTCCTCTATCGGGAAGTATTCGCCCTGCCTGCTCTTTTCCATAAGAGAGTATTCCCAGCGACAGCTTTGAACGCATTCGCCGTGGTTGCTCAGCCTGCCCGTAGTATAGTTGGACAACAAACATCTGCCCGAATACGAAATACACATAGCGCCGTGAACGAACGCCTCTATTTCCACCTCCGGCGGAATAAAATTGCGTATTTCCTTTATCTCGTCAAGCGACAGTTCTCTTGCCGTGACCAGGCGCTTTATGCCCATATCGCAATAAAATTTCGCGGCGTATTTGTTGGTTAAATTTGCCTGCGTGGACAAATGTATATCGAGGTCGGGCGCGTATTTTCTGACCGAACATACCACTCCCATATCGCTGACTATCACGCCGTCCGCTTTTGCCGCGGCTATCAGTTTCACCACCTCCGGCATATCGGCAAAGTCGGCGTTATGCGCGAAAATATTGAGGGTGACGTACGCTTTTTTGCCTCTTTCGTGACAGTAGGCGATCGCCTCGCGCAGTTGTTCGGCGTCGAAATTATCGGCAAACGCGCGCAAGCCGTACTGCTTGTACGCAAGATAAACCGCGTCCGCGCCGAAATAGATCGCGGTTTTGAGTTTTTCCATATTGCCCGCAGGGGCGAGTAATTCTATTTTTTTCGTCATTGTTTTTTCACCGTAAGCGACATTCCGTCCCCCACCGGGAGAATGCTGGTAAAATACCGCTCGTCGATTGTCAGATCGTGCAGAAATTTATCCAGACCGTTTATTATAGTCTGCTTGCAACGCTTTATTTCGCCCTCGCCGGTCACCATTCCGTTGAAAAACACGTTGTCGGCAAGCAGTACTCCGCCGGGGGCGAGCATTCTCTTGACGTGAGGCAGAAAGCCCGGATAGCGCGTTTTCGGTCCGTCCATAAACACGAAGTCGAACTTTCCGTCCATAAAAGGCAGAATGTCGTCGGCGTCTCCTATAAACACGTTAAACCTGCCGTCGTAGCCCATATCCGAAAGGTTTTTCTTTGCGAGAGAGGCGTAGTCCTCGTTTATTTCTATCGTGGTCAGTTTGCCCGAGCAATTGCGCAGAATAAGCGCCGCGCTGTAGCCGATCGCGGTGCCTATTTCGAGTATTTTTTCCGGTTTTTTAAGGCTGACGAGTTGTTCGAGCAGCGCCGCCGATTCGGGCAATAAAACGGGTATCATATTTTCGTCGGCGTATTTCGTCAGCGCCAGCATGCGTTCGTCTTTTTCGGGCGCGAGCACCGTGCGGATGTATTCCGAGCTTTTTGACGGCGTTTTGAAGGGCATATCAGTTTTCCAGAATTACGGGTATTACCATCGGATTGCGGCGAGTGCGCTTGAAAAGCAGATTTTTCAATTCCTTGCGCATAGTCGCCTTTACCTGCGTCCAGTCCGCCGCTCCTTTCAGATCTATCTTGCCGAGAGCGGTTCTCAGCACGCTTTTCGCTTCCTCGATTATAGCCTGCGACTCCTCGTCGGAGTACATAAAGCCCTTCGAGGAAATATCTATGCCGAAAATCTCGCCCGAAAGCGAATTTACGCCCACGACTGCGACGAAAAGTCCTTCCTCCGATAAGTGTTTGCGATCGCGAAGAACTATGCTTCCCACGTCGCCTACGCCCAAGCCGTCCACGAGCAGGCATCCCGACGGAACGTTGTCGCCCATACGGAAGGTTTTGCCCGTTATTTCCACCTGATTGCCGATGTCGGGAATTATTATGTTGTTAGCCGGCGTGCCCATCTTCACGGCGAGCTCGGCGTGCTTTTGCAGATGGCGACGCTCTCCGTGTACGGGAATGAAATATTTCGGCTTTATCAGCGCGTGAATAAGCTTCAGTTCGTCCTGGCAAGCGTGTCCGGAAGCGTGTACTTCGGCAAGACGCTCGTAAATGGCGCGCGCTCCGTGCTGATATATGTTGTTGACCACGTTGTAAACCATTTTCTCGTTGCCCGGTATAGGCGACGCGGAAATGATCACCGTGTCGTTGTAGCCCAGCTGGATCTTGGGAAATTCGCCGTTAGCGATACGGGTGAGCGCGCTCATGGGCTCGCCCTGACTGCCGGTCGTTAAAATAAGCAGATTTTTGTCCGCTTCCTTGTCTATCATATCGATGTCGACCACCATCGAATTGTCCAGCTTCAACTCGCCTATCTTGGTGGCGCATTCCACGACGTTGACCATGCTTCTGCCGGCAAAAGCCACTTTGCGCTTGAATTTTTTGGCAAGATCGACTATTTGCTGCAGACGGTGAATGTTGGACGCGAACGTCGCGATGAAAATGCGCCTGTCCTGATTTTCGTTGAGTATGTGCGCGATCGATTCGCCCACCTTAGCTTCCGACATCGACGAGCCTTCCCTCTCGACGTTGGTGCTTTCGGCAAGCAGCAGCGTCACTCCCTTGCCGCCTATTTCGGCAATGCGCTTCAGGTTCATTACGTTGCCGTCTATCGGCGTGTAATCCACCTTGAAGTCGCCGGTGTGGAAAACCAGCCCCACGGGCGTGGTTATGGCAAGCGCGCAGCTGCCGGCTATCGAGTGACTGACGTTTACGAACTCGACCTTGAATTTAGTTCCCAGCGAAATAATGCTGCCCGGACGCACGACGTTAAGCGATACTCCGTCCACCTTCTGCTCGCGCAGCTTGTTGTCCACGAGCGCCAGCGTCAGCTTGGTTCCGAACACGGGAACGTTTAAATCCTTCAATACGTACGGAAGAGCGCCGATATGGTCCTCGTGACCGTGAGTCAGCACTATTCCCTTTACTTTTTCTCTGTTGGCAATGAGATACGACACGTCGGGTATGACCAAATCGATTCCCGGCATATCTCCCCCGGGAAAAGTCGATCCGCAATCGACGACTATTATTTCGTCGTCATACTCCAAAGCCGTCATATTCTTGCCGATTTCGCCTACTCCTCCGATAAAGCTCACCTTAAGAGTAGGTCCATCGTTACGTTTTAGCAAATGAACCTCCGAATATAACAGTAATATGTATTTATTTTCTCGTCGCCTTATATTATACTACACGATTAAAAAAATAGCAACCGTTTGAAGGCGAAGGTTGCTTGCTTTTTTGTAAAAAAATCGCGCATTCGGTAATTTTACCGGTTTTATTGCGCGATCGTTCGGTTCTTATCGCGCGTTCGGTTGCCGTACGGCGGCGTTCGGACGCGCTTACACGTCCACGATAACGCCGTCTTTGATTATTCTCCTGTAATGAACGCCGAACACCTCGCCGCCCAGCACCACGCATTCTCTTAAAAAAGCGCCTCGCGCTATCTTGCTCTTTCCGCAGATCACGCTGTCTTCCGCGCGACCGGACATCTCGCTGTCGAACGATACCAGACTGCTGCCGCTCCTGCGCATATCGCCTCCGCACGGCAGCGGATAGAAATAGCCGTCCTTGAACCGTTCGTTAGCCTCGAAATAGCTTTTTACGTCGCCCAGATCGCTCCAAAACCCCTCGTGACGGAACGCGTAAAGCGCGCCTTTTTTCATAAGCACGGGAAAAAGATCGCGGGAAAAATCGAAAAACGCTCCGTCGGGCACGAAGTCGAACGCTTTTTCGGAGAGTACGTACGCGCCCAGATTGACCAGGCTGCCCGCTTTCGCGTTTTCGGGCTTTTCTTCAAAAGCCGTTATTCTTCCCTTTCCGTCCGCCGTCACCACTCCGTACAGATTTGCCTGCGGACACGGCTTTACCGCCATAGTCGCCAAAGCCCCGCTTCTGAAGTGAAACGCCGCCATTTTATACAGATCGATATCGGACAGGCAGTCGCCGCTTGCCACGATAAAATCGCCTTTAATGCGGCACAGCGAGTTTTTCACCGCTCCGCACGTGCCGAGCGCTTTCTTTTCCGTCGCGACGACGTAATTTCCGTTTCCGTACCTATTTACGGTTTTTTCCACGCATTCCGACAAATATCCCGCCGCGTAGATTATATTTCTTACCCCGTAATATTTCAGATGCGCGGTAACGTAATCCAGAACGGGATAACCGGCTACCGGCAAAACGGGCTTGGGTACGTCGCACGTCAGCGGCATAAGCCGCGCTCCTTTTCCGCCTGCAAGCACTATTGCGTCCATATTTTCTCTCCTTGAATAATTTTTTTAGTAATATCACAGCCGTCGGCAGTTGTTATTCTTCGCCGTTATTCGTCACTCTTATTCGTACGATCCGGTCGGCTTTTTCCGTTCGCCAAGCCGGACTGCTTTTGCTTCCTCTTTTTCACCTCGGCTATTATTACCGACGTCATCTGGTAAACCGAAAGCAGAACGAGAAATATCCCGTAACAAAACGCGAGCGTTCTTCCTTTCACTCTCAACGCGAAAAAAGAACACGCCACGCTTGCGAAAAGCGCGGGGATCGCGACCGGCAACACCTTTTTATATTCCACGAGTTTGTTCTTCGTGTGTATCACGAGCGTGACTATCGACATCGGAATGAACGCGACGAGATTTATCGCCTGCGCCTCGTGCTGACTGAGCCCGCAAAATAAAGTCAGAAGCGGTATGGTCAGCGTGCCTCCTCCCATACCCATGCCGCCTATTATTCCGCCGGCAGCCGCGCATATAAGAAGTACGATTATCCTGCTCATCGTATCATCCTCCTATCATAAGCCTGATACCTGCCGCCGCCATCATAAGCGCGAACACGCCTCCCACAATACCGGAAGGCAGCTTGCGGAGAAGCAGCGCGCCGACTATTCCGCCCGCTACCACGCCTCCCGTCGAATACCACAGCTCGGGAAAGGGCGCGGCTCCTTTGAACAGGTACACGCAAGCCGAAAACAGCGTTATCGGAGCGATTATCGCAATGGCTGTGGCGTGCGCTTTCTTGGTGGGCAGCTTTATCACTTTTTCGAGGAAGGGCACGCACAACATTCCGCCTCCTCCGCCGAAAAGACCGTTCA
>JBJFAC010000092.1:0-5681 GCA_051887715.1 Candidatus Neoclostridium sp. | reverse complement strand
GAAGTCGCTGAAAAAAGAAGGCGTGCGCACCGCCGTGGACACCTGCGGCTTTGCTTCCAAGGAGAGCTTTGACAAGGTTATGCCGTACGTCGACTCGTTCCTGTACGATATAAAGGCGATGGACGAGGACGTTCATATAAGGTGCACGGGGCAAAGCAATAAGCCCGTGCTCGATAATCTGAAATATATCGACTCCTGCGGAAAAAACGTTGAGATCAGAATTCCTTTCGTGCCCGGTTTTAACGACGACCAGACGGAAAAAATCGCCGCGTTTCTCGGCGGACTTAAAAACGTTACCGGTATACGTCTGCTGCCGTATCACGATCTCGCCGGCTCGAAATACGACGCTCTCGGCGCGGAAAACACTCTTCCGAAGCGCATCCCCGATAAAGACGCGCTCTTAAAAGCGGAAAAAATACTAAGCGCCGCCGCCCGTATTATAAAATAAAAGCAAAAAAAGAAAGAGAGAGGCAGAAATAAAAAGCACAAAAAATACGAGAAAGTCAACGGGGGGGCGAGGGGGAATAAACCGATAGGCGAAGAAAAAGAAAGATAGGAGCAGAAATAAAAAGCACAAAAAGAAAAAAATGCGAAAAATATGTTAAAAACAGTTGACAAAGCGCAAAAAAACTGCTAAAATACTCGCATAATTCACGTAGAGGCGCGGACTTTATCAGTAAGCGAGAGGTAAAACGGAAGATATCTCGCCGAAAGGAAAGTTCGCCGAAACGCTTTTTGCGCTTTCCGTTGGCGCTCGGGCGTTGGGCTGCAAGGCAATACGTTGCAGACTGTCGCAGGGAAACTTGCGGAGCGCTATCGGGTTAATCTTTTTTCAAGCGTTTGAAATAATTGATTTGCTTTTTTACCGTTTTCCGTAAACTTCCCAAGTGGATTTGCGGAAAACGTTTTATTTTTTCAAGGAGAAAAAATTATGAAAAGATTTACAAGAAGAATGATCGCGTTAATTATGACCTTTGCTTTGCTTATTCCGACCTTTGCTTTTGCCGGATGCGCTCCCGGAAAAGATCCGAACAAGCTGTACGTCGGTATGGAATGCGGCTACGCGCCCTTTAACTACACTCAGCTTGACGACTCCAACGGTGCGGTAAAAATCTCCAACGCCGACGGATACGCCAACGGCTACGACGTTATGATCGCCAAGAAGATTGCCGAGGATATGGGCAAAGAGCTGGTTATCGTCAAATACGAGTGGGACGCGCTTATCCCGGCGATAGTTTCGGGCTCGCTCGACTTCATCATCGCAGGCATGAGCCCCACCGACGAGAGAAAAGAGAGCATTGATTTTTCGGACGCGTATTACGAAAGCCAGCTGGTAGTGGTCGTGCGCAAGGACGGAGCGTATGCAAACGCGAAGTCGCTTTCCGACCTCAGCGGCGCTAAGATCGTGGCTCAGCTGGGAACCTTCCACGACAGCGCGCTTCAGGCTCAGGCGGGTAAATACGGCATCGTCGCCGATACTCCCCTTAAGACCTTCCCGCTTATGATCAACGCGCTGAACGTCAAGGGCGTGGACGGTTACGTAGCGGAAGAGCCCGGTGCGATCGCGGACTGCTCGGCTAATCCCGACTTTACGTATATTCCGCTTATCAACAATCAGACCGGCTTCGAGGCGAGCGCGGAAGACGTTCAGATCGCTATCGGAATGAAGAAGGGCAGCGAAAACCTTCAGGCGATCAATTCCGCTCTTGCAAAGATTTCGACGGAAGAGAGACTTACTCTTATGCAGCGCGCGACCGAATACGCCGTTGAAGACTGACGGGGAAGCGGCTGATGAAGAAAAATAAACGCTTCGCGGCGGCGATAATCACCGTTTGCTTGTTGCTTACGGTGAGCTTCTTTTCCGCCTGCAGCGCGGAGCAATCCAACGATTTCTGGGGCGCTATCGGCGAAATTCTGGCAAAATACTGGAAATGGCTGCTTAAAGGCGTGTGCTACACGCTGTTGGTTTCGCTGATAAGCACGGTTATCGGACTTATCATCGGTATGCTGATAGGCGTGTTCCGCACTATGCCAACGCCCAAAAACGGCTTTTTGCGAGTACTCAAAAAAATAGGCGACTGGTTGCTTTCCGCGTATATAGAAGTGTTCCGCGGCACTCCGATGATGGTGCAGGCGATGGTCATTTACTGGGGCTTTGCGCTGCTTAATAACGGCGTGCGCCTCGATCCTACCTTTTCGGGCTTTATCATCGTTTCGATAAACACCGGAGCGTATATGGCGGAGATCGTGCGCGGCGGCATCATATCGGTGGATAAAGGACAGTTCGAGGGCGCGGCGGCGATCGGTATGACGCATTTCCAGACTATGATAAGCGTCGTTCTGCCGCAGGTACTGCGCAATATACTGCCGTCGGTAGCCAACGAATTCGTCGTCAATATCAAGGATACGTCCGTGCTTAACGTCATCGGCTTTACCGAGTTGTATTTTCAGGCGGGCGCGATCGTTGCCATCAATTACAAGACCTTCCAGACGTATTTGCTCGTTGCCGCCATATATTTCGTTCTTACCTTCACGGTTACGCGTATTCTGCGCCTTATCGAAAAGAAAATGGACGGGAAAGAGAACTACGTCGTGCTCGGCTCGCAAAATATGGACGCCGACGCTTTCGCCCGCGAGAACAAGAACGACAGGGAGGGCGCTTAAATGGAAATTATTTCGATAGAGCATCTGAAAAAATCCTTCGGCGAGCACGAGGTTTTGCGCGATATCAATTTTTCGGTCAATAAAGGAGACGTTACCTGCATTATCGGCTCGTCCGGCAGCGGTAAAAGCACGCTTCTTCGCTGTATTAACCTGCTGGAAACGCCCACGTCCGGCGAAATCTACGTAAACGGTCAGAATATAGTAAACGCGAAAAACGCCGCCGCTTTCCGCAGTAAAGTGGGCATGGTTTTTCAGTCGTTTAACCTGTTCAACAATATGAACGTTTTGCAAAACTGCTCGATAGGGCCGATCAAGGTGCTCAAGCAAAAGCGCGCCGACGCCGAAGAAATCGCAAAGCAGTACCTGGAAAAAGTGGGTATGGGCGCGTATCTCTACGCAAAGCCCCGTCAGCTTTCCGGCGGTCAGAAACAGCGCGTTGCCATTGCCCGCGCGCTTGCCATGCAACCCGAGGTTCTGCTTTTCGACGAGCCCACGAGCGCGCTCGATCCCGAAATGGTTGGAGAAGTGCTGTCGGTCATGACCGATCTGGCGCGGAGCGGACTTACTATGGTGGTGGTCACGCACGAAATGGGCTTTGCTCGCGATATTGCCACGCACGTCGTTTTTATGGACGAGGGCGTGATAGCGGAGGAAGGCTCTCCCGAGCAGATATTTACCAATCCACGCCAGCCCAGAACCCGCATATTTTTATCCAGAGTTTTATAGTTTTTTCCGGAAACTTGACAAAACGTTGCGCTATAACGATATGTGTATGAAAACGGATAAAAAATTACAAAGCCGAAAAAGAACACGTTTACAACAATACGATTACAGTGCTTGCGGTGCGTATTTCATAACGATTTGTACTTCGGATAAGCGAAATTATTTTTGGAAAGAAGTAAGCGCAAACGCAGAAAGTACACTTGTAGGGGCGACCATCGGTCGTCCTCAAGACGTGGAGCTATCTCAATACGGAAAAATCGTAAATGACGCAATCAACAATATTACATTGATATATCCGTCAATAAACGTGGATCATTACGCGATTATGCCCGATCATATTCATTTGTTGTTGATAATTCGTTCCGATGAAAACGGACGAGCAATGCTCGCCCCTACGGTGTCTCGGGTAGTACAACAACTGAAGGGATATATCACAAAACGCATTGGTTGTTCCATTTGGCAGAAATTGTTTTTCGATCACGTTATCAGGAATCGCGACGATTATGAAGAACACGTAAAATACATTTATAATAACCCGATAAAACGTATGCTTCAAAGTCAAAACACCGAGGAATTGAAATAAATGATTGAGAGTACGAGAAAAGCTCGTCCAAAAAAGATAATTTCCCGTAGGGGGGGCGAGCATTGCTCGTACTAAAATTGTTATTTTCTTGTAGGGGCGACCATCGGTCGTCCGAAAAAAAGCAAAAACTGTAGGGGCGACCATCGGTCGTCCTTATTTACAGTATAATGAAAACTCAATTTTTACCCAATTAAAAAGACGCGCTCTCCTTCAGTCGCCTGACGGCGCCGGCTCCCTCCCGGAAGGAGCCAAAGAGGTTGAAAAGTGCGAAGACTATATTTTACAAAAAAACAAAGTAGGACGAGCAATGCTCGCCCCTACTTGCAAAAAAGGGAAATCCGCTTTGAAGCAAAAAAGCGAAAAAAGTTGCGTTTATTTGCCGGCTCCCTCCCGGAAGGAGCCAAAGGGGGGGGCGAAAACGTAGGTTTTTGCGATATTCTATTTACAAAAAAATCAGAGGCGGTAGATTATACCGATTCGAGGATCATTTTATCCGCGACGAGAGCGATAAATTCGCCGTTTGTGGGCTTTTCGTTGTGGCCGTAGACCTTGACGCCGAACAGAGTGTTGATGTTTTCGATTTTACCGCGGTTCCAGGCTACCTCGATGGCGTGGCGAATGGCGCGCTCGACCTTGGAGGGGCTGGTGTCGAATTTTCGCGCGACCTCGGGATAGAGGCGCTTGGTGATGGAGTTGATGATGTCTGGATTTTCCACCGCCATTTTGATAGCCTCGCGCAGAAACTGATAGCCTTTGATATGAGCCGGAATGCCGACGGTAATGAAAATGTTTGATATTTTCTCGTCCATTTCGGTTTTTTTCGGGCGAACGCTAGCGCTTTCTCCGCCGGCGAGCTCGGCAATGCGGCTGAGTAGCTGCGGATAGGAGCAGGGCTTGCGCATATAGTAATCAGCACCCAGCGACACGGCTTTTTCGACGAATTCGTCGCGGCTGAGCGCGGACAGCACGATAATTTTCGACTTGCCTTTTTCGATCGCCTGCAAAAAGCCGAAGCCGTCCGTCCGCGGCATAACGAGGTCGAGCACGACCACGTCGGGAGACAGCGAATTGAAAAGCGAAATTGCTTCGTTGCCGTCCCCGGCAACGCCTGCTATAACGTTGTCGGGACATTTGGTCAGTTCCTCGCGGAGCGTTTCTACGAGTTCGGGGTTGTCGTCGGCGATAAGTATGGTGGTTTTCATATAAAAGTCCTCCTTGATTACGAAATATTTTTGGTAATTGCTGTTTTTTGCACTTATATTGTAACATTTTGTTGGGAGGAAAGGCAATACCGCGGGCGGTTGCTTATCGGACGTAAAACGTCTTTTATTGTTGGTTTCAGGCGCAAACGGTCGAAAAAAGCCGATTTCAAAAAAACGGGCGTTTTTGCTCTTCGGAAAAATAAAACGAACGATAACTCGAAGTATTGCTTCAGCCGCGCCCTTACCGACCGGAAAAACCGTTGACAAGGGCGCTTTATGCGTGTATAATAATTGCGTATGGGACAGAGAGATAATTTTAGGGAGAACTGAAAATTCGGCATAAACGAGCGAACGACGTTGCGCAATGAAACGCAAAAACGAAATAACGCGATAATTCCGGGGAGAGAAAAAAAATGGAGTATTTAAGAATAACCAAGGAAAATATAGACGGCGAGCACGTTTGCTGCGCTATGTCCGGAAAGCAGAGCGAGCGCAAAAAAGCGTGGCTT
>JBJFAC010000091.1:0-5713 GCA_051887715.1 Candidatus Neoclostridium sp. | reverse complement strand
CGGGGGCTGGTGTTGGTCACGGCGTAGTTGATGAGGTAGGTGCCTGCGGAAAGATTGATCTCTCCTGCCGTCACGGTGGCGTTGGTCGCGAGCGCGACGTTTGCCTCGGTGAGCGGTATTATAGCCCCCACGTCAACGGTTGCCGCCGGATTAGTTGCGAATATCGATTCGTTCGTAGCCGCTTCTCCGGCAGGACCGGTAGGACCTGTGGGACCCGTAGGACCGGTTGCACCCGTAGCGCCTGTAGCGCCCGTAGCACCCGTAGGACCTGTGGGACCCGTAGGACCTGTGGGACCGGTAGGACCCGTGGGACCAGTAGGACCGGTAGGACCCGTGGGACCGGTAGGACCTGTGGGACCGGTTGCACCCGTAGCGCCTGTAGCGCCCGTAGGACCTGTGGGACCGGTTGCGCCCGTAGCGCCCGTTGCGCCCGTAGGGCCTGTGGGACCGGTTGCGCCTGTAGCGCCCGTTGCGCCCGGTTCACCTTGCAAGCCTTGAATGCCCTGTATTCCTTGCGGACCGGTCGGGCCGGTTGCTCCGGTAGCGCCTTGAACGCCTTGTATTCCCTGCGGACCGGTCGGCCCCGTCGGACCGACGGCTCCGGTAGCGCCCACCGGACCTTGAGCCCCCACCGGACCTTGCGGACCGGTAGGACCTATTGCGCCCGTCGCACCCGTAGGACCGGCAGGACCTGTTGGACCTACAGGGCCTTGTCTGCCCGTCATTCCCATCGGACCTATCGGACCGGCAGGCCCCATAGGACCGACGGGACCTCTGGGACCGGTCGGACCGGTTTTGCAAATGACTTCGGGGCAGGGGCGCGGACAGCGTTCACAGCATTGTTCACGGCAACGCTCGCGGCATTGTTCGCGGCATTGTTCACGACAGTGGTCGTCGCAACGCTCGCGACAGTCGTCCGGTCTGTGTTCGCGGCAAGGCTTTTGACAGTCGTCCGGTCTGTAATTCGGGCAATTTCTCGGACAGCGGTCGGGATAGTGGTCGGGACAGCGGTCGAAGTCGTCGCAGTTATTGCGATCGAAGTCGCAATTTCTTCTGAAAAACATTTTTAACCTCCTTTCGGCATATAAATAAAGGTTTTCGCCTGATTTATAATATGCGCGGAGCGAGAGTAGGTGCGACCAAAACGGGCGTTTTCTATTGACAAAGCGACAAAGCCGTCGTATAATTGTAGTACATAATAAAAAATCAAAAAGGAGCGAAAAAATGAAACAATACGTAAATCCCGTTATAGAGGGAGCCGATCCGTTTCTGCTGTATCACGACGGCAGATACTATCATTACTCGACCAACGCGCCCGACGGCTTCGTCGTTCATTCTTCTGCCGATCTTGCGGAATGGAAGGACGAGGGATATTGTCTGAAAGCGGGCGAGGGCGTTATGGGAGACCGTTGCTTCTGGGCGCCCGAGGTTATCGAGCGCGACGGCAAATTTTATATGGTATACGTGGCGAACGAGCATCTCGCGGTCGCCGTTGCGGACAAGCCCACGGGACCGTTCGTCTGTCCGAGCGGCAAATGGCTCAGCGAGCGCAACGCCATCGACGGCAGCTTTTTTATCGACGACGACGGCAAAATTTACCTGTACTACGTGCGTTTTGACGGCGGAAACGTCGTTTACGGCGCTCCGATGAAGGATATGCTTACTCTCGACGAGCAAAACGAAAAAGAGCTTATAAGAGCGTCTAAGCCCTGGGAAACGGTGATGGGGCGCGTAGCCGAAGGTCCGTTCGTCGTCAAACACAACGGTAAGTACTACCTGACGTACACCGCCAACGACTACCGCAGTCCCGATTACGCCGTGGGCTACGCAGTATGCGACGCTCCGCTTGGCAACTTCGTCAAGTACGACGGCAATCCCGTGCTTAAAAAGGACGACGAGCAGGTGGGAACGGGACATCACAGCTTTACGCGCGGCTCCGATCCGAATCAAATGCTGATAGTCTATCACGTTCACAACGGAAAAACGCAGGTGCATCCGCGACTTACCTGCGTGGATAAAGCGACCTTCGTTCCTTCTCCGCTCGGCGGCGACGATATTCTTAAAATCGAGGTCTGCCACGGTAAGCAAACCGTATAAACGCCGAAGAAACGACTTTATCGGTTTTTCGGCACGGCTTTTTCGGCTTTGCGCGATTTTTTCTTGACAAAAACGCAGATTTGAAGTATAATACAAGTAATGATTCCTATTTAGGGATAAGAGAGGTATAATTATGGAAAAAGAAAACAAGTATAAGGGTACAAAAACCGAACAGAATCTTCTGGCTGCTTTTGCGGGCGAATCGCAGGCGCGCAACAAGTACACGTATTTTGCGTCGGTTGCAAAAAAACAGGGCTTCGAGCAGATTTCCGCACTCTTTCTGAAGACTGCCGAAAACGAAAAGGAGCACGCAAAGCTGTGGCTTAAAGAGCTTAACGGCATCGGCGATACCGCCGAGAATCTGCTTGCCGCAGCCGAGGGCGAAAACTACGAGTGGACCGATATGTACGAGCAGTTCGCACGCGAAGCCGAGGAAGAAGGCTTTAAAGCGCTTGCCGCAAGATTCCGTCTCGTCGCCGCAATCGAAAAGCATCACGAGGAGCGTTACCGCGCGCTTTTGAATAACGTCGAAAACGAGCAGGTTTTTGCAAAGAGCGAAGTCAAGATCTGGGAATGCCGCAACTGCGGTCATATCGTAGTCGGAACGAACGCGCCCCAGGTTTGCCCGACCTGCCTGCATCCGCAAAGCTATTTCGAAGTCAACGCCGAGAATTATTGATTTCTTGTCCGCTCGGCTTCTGCCGTTAATCAAAGAATATAAAAACGACGCCTTTTCGCTTAATAAACGACTAAAGCGTCGTTTTTCGTTTGTCTTTCGCGGCTCTCTATTGTGAAAATAAGCAAAAACCGGCTATAAGTCGGTAAATTTTGCTTTGAACGGGCGAAAATGCGTTAACAAATCGGTAGTTTCGTGCTATAATGTAAGCAAGCCGCGGAGTAGTCGCGAAAAAGCGTTTTATATCGTCGCGGCAGACGAAAGAAGGCCTACGGAGAGTATAAGTGGAACAACTCGCAAATAAAGTGAATACCGGTAAGAAGAAGCCGCACTTCGGCGGAGGACTTAAACTTGCGGCGTTTTTTATCGTCGTCGTTTTGCTTGCAATAGCGCTTCTGCAGGCGGGCTACGTCTCCTCGAACGCCGCCGCGGAGTGCAAAACGCCGCAGTACGAAAAGCAGGATATAAGCGGGGTTTTGGAAAAAGAACGGCTTTCGGAAAGCGATTACGAGTTTCTGTACGAGCAGACCGGACTGACCAAAATAGGCGTCAATCGGGCGCTCGTCCGCGGAGAGCAGGGCAAAAAACTGATTAAAAGCGTGCAGGATCGGTTGTTTACGCCGCACGAGGTAGAAAGGCGTCACGTCGCGTCCTGGATGTGCATCGACCTGATCGACGAAAACGTTCCAAACGTCTATCTCGAAGCGGGCGACGTGGTCGTTACCTCTTCCACGCATATTTCATCCTGTCGGATCGGACACGCGGGGCTGGTCGTGGACGGCGAAAACGGCAGGGTTCTGCAAGCCACCTGCTACGGCGAGAACACGAGAGTGGGCAGCATAGACAATTTTACGACGCGCGTCAATTTTATGATTCTGCGCCCGAAAGCGAGCGCGGAAATAAGGCAAAAGGCGGCGGATTACGCAATGCAAAATCTCGTCGGCATACCGTACAGCGCTTTTGCCGGAGTAATTACGAATAAATACGATATTCCCAAAACGCAATGCGCGCACGTCGTATGGTACGCGTACAACCGATTGGGCTTCAACCTCGTAAACGAGAATAAATCGATGATACTGCCTTTCGATCTTGCGAACTCCGATAATCTCGAAGTCGTTCAGGTATTCGGCTTCGACCTTGAAAAGAAATGGGATAAGCTCGTGTACTGACCGCGGAATAACGGAAAAGCAGCCTTTTCGCCTTGCAATAAACCGCGCTGTCTGCGGAAAATGCCGAAAAAAGTCGCAAAAATCGCTCCCGACGAATTTTATTTTCCCGAAAGTTATATTTTTTCTCTATTTACGCATATCGGGGCTTGACAAAGCGTAATAATTATGGTATAATAAACAGGCTATCAACGAGATGCGCCTTTAACGCGGGGTAGAGCAGATGGTAGCTCGTCGGGCTCATAACCCGGAGGCCGTGAGGTTCAAGTCCCACCCCCGCCACCATATCGAGTGTTCGTAACGATTTCAGTTATGAGCACTCGTTTTTTATGTTAAGTAGTTATTTTCGTTCCTTGGTTATGTATCGGAGCAGGTTTGCTGCTCCTTTTTTTGTTTTCAATAATTATCGCCTTTTTCAAGCAGGCGTAAAAAGCCTTACTTTACCATTCCGAGCCGATGATAGATATATACGGGGATTGCGCTCCAACCGTGGCATAGGCTGCCGGCGCCGTCGAAATCCGAAGCCCCTTTCAGCGTTTCCCAAACCGTGTTATGTCCGCTGTCAAGCATTTTTTTGTAGTTTCTTCGTACGTCGGACAATATAAAATCCCTGTATTCGTCGCTGTCCGTATCCATAAGAGCCCGGTAAACGAAAATTTTCATACTCAAAGAGCAGTCGGATAATTTGTTCCTTGCAAGACGTTTGCAAACGTCGGCCGCTTCTTGCCCTTTTACTGTTTTTGCCAATATCGCCAACGAATTGCCGAGGGCGGTGTATTGATCCTTGCCTATGTTCATCGTAAAGCACCGTTTATCCGTATAAAAAACCTCTTTAACTTTTAACCGCACCTTGTCTGCAAGCCCCGAGTACGGAAAATCAATTCCTGCCGACGAACACATATACTCAAAGCAGTCCAAAGCGATAATAAAAAGACAATTGATTATCAGATCCGGGTGAGAGGGCTCCGATTGCCCCAAGCTTCCTTGAGAAAAATCGGACCAGTCGTAAAAATTCCACATCTGATCTCCCGTAAAGGTGTATACGAGGTCGTCGTGAAGATTAAAGACGAATTCGTCCAATATTGCTTTCATTTTTCGGGAATATTTAAGCGCAAATTCAATGTCCGACGTATGCCGTACGTACTCGTTCATCGCCACGATATAATACAGCGAGAATGACGGAATGGCAAGCGGTATACCGCAAGGACAGCAAATCGAAAGCAAGCCGTCGTCTCTGCGGTCCTCTCCGAAAAGCTGCAAATTCGCCCTTGTGTATTCGGCGTTTCCGTTTTTAAAAGCGTAATAGCCGCAAAGCATCTGATTTCTTGAATCGAAGGCGTACAGGGCTTGCTCTCTCCAAGGACAGTCAACGTAATGCTCCATCATACAGGCTTTCAGAGTATCTAAACAAGCCGCGTATATTCGTTCGTCGAGAAGGTTATCGAATCGGTACGGATTTTCCTCGACCTCGATAATTTGGGGGATTATTCCGACGTAATTAAGCTTTATTGCGTTTTCCGCAAAGACTTCGATATACCTTGCTCCTAACCGCAGCATATAGTTAGTAAATTCGTTTCTGCCGATATGCGTTTTATATTCGTAATAAAAATGTCTGTTGCCGACGGTTTTTCTAACGCAACCGTCTTCGATATGTTCGCCCCAGGCAACGGTTATTTTCTGCTCCGTTTGTGAGAAAAGATCCAAGGTCGGAACGCCGACGACCTCGCGACCGAGATCGATAAGAAAATGAGCGTCGCCGTGCCGAACGACGGAT
>JBJFAC010000090.1:0-5750 GCA_051887715.1 Candidatus Neoclostridium sp. | reverse complement strand
GGTCGGCGTGCCCGATTCGGGTTTGGACGCGGCGCTGGGATATTCTCAGAAATCCGGTATTCCGTACGAGATAGGGTTTATTAAAAACAAATACATAGGAAGAACGTTCATAGCGCCCTCGCAAAAGAGCAGAGAGGATAAAGTGCGCATCAAGCTTAACGTGGTAAAATCCGCGATCGAAGGCAAGAGGGTGATCTTGGTGGACGATTCCATAGTGCGCGGAACGACGAGCGCGAGAATAGTACGGCTATTGCGCGACGCAGGCGCGAAGGAAGTGCATCTGCTCTCCTCCGCTCCGCCCTTTCTGAATCCCTGTTATTACGGCACGGACATCGATTCCAGGGAAAACCTGATCGCCTGTCACCACACGACGGAGGAAATTGCCGAAATCGTAGGAGCGGATTCGCTGGGCTATCTTACGATAGAGCAGGCAAAGCGACTCGCCGGAGGCAACGGCGACGGGTTATGCCTGGCTTGCTTCAGCGGCGAATACCCCACGGAGATACCCGTGGCGGCGGATAAGAACCGTTTTGAAAGAAAACTGAGCGAAAACCCCAAATACAAACGCGAGGCGAAAGAAAAAACGCAAGGAGAAAATGACTATGAATAAGAGTTTTTCCGAAAGTTATAAAGAGGCGGGCGTGGACATCACCGCAGGATACAAAGCGGTGGAACTGATGAAAGAGCACGTGGCGCGCACGCTTCAGGCGGGGACGGAGACCATCGGCGGCTTCGGCGGCTTGTTTCCTCTCGACCTTACGGGTTATAAAAACCCCGTGCTCGTTTCCGGTACCGACGGAGTGGGCACGAAGCTTAAACTCGCCTTTCTGGCAAATAAGCACGACACTGTGGGAATCGACTGCGTGGCTATGTGCGTAAACGACGTAATTTGTTGCGGCGCCAAGCCGTTGTTTTTCCTGGATTATATCGCGTGCGGCAAAAACGTGCCCGAAAAAATCGCGGAAATAGTTTCGGGCGTGGCGGAAGGCTGCGTGCAGTCGGGCAGCGCTCTTATCGGCGGAGAAACGGCGGAAATGCCCGGCTTCTATCCCGAGGACGAGTACGATCTGGCGGGCTTTTCCGTGGGAATCGTGGAGCGGAGCAAGGTAATAGACAAAACGACTATGAAGGAAGGAGACGTAATAATAGCGTTGCCTTCTTCCGGCGTACATTCCAACGGTTTTTCTCTGGTCAGAAAGGTGTTCGACGTGGAAAATCGCGATCTGAGCGTGCCCGTCGAGGAGCTTGGCGGCAAAACGCTTGCCGACGCGCTGCTTGCGCCCACGAAAATTTACGTAAAGCCTATGCTGGCGCTGTTTGACGAAATACGCGTTAAAGGCGTTTCGCACATCACGGGCGGCGGATTTTACGAAAATATTCCGCGCAGTATTCCGGACGGACTCGGCGCCGTGATCGACCGCGCGTCGGTACGCATTCTTCCGATTTTCGATCTGATCGCAAAAACGGGAAAAATCAGCGAACGGGATATGTTCAACACCTTTAATATGGGCGTGGGAATGAGCGTTATCGTGGCGCAAAGCGACGCGCCGCGCGCGCTGGAAATATTGCGCTTACACGGCGAGGACGCTTACGTCATCGGAAAAATCGTCCGTTCCGAGGAGAAGATCGCAATATGCTGAAAACGTTCGTCGGAAGCGTTTGCGCCGGAATTCTGATCTCAATAGGCGGCTGCGTTTATCTTGCGTGCGGCAACGTTTACGTCGGAGCGACGCTCTTTTCCGTGGCGCTGCTGTGCATCTGCTATATGGGATACGACCTTTTCACGGGCAAAATAGGTTATTTTGCCGAGGATTTTACCCTGAAAAACGCCTTGAGGCTGTGCGTGATGCTCGCCGGGAATATGATTACGACCTTTCTTCTGGGGCTTGTCGTGCGGTACGCTCTGCCGGAGCTTGCCCTGCGCGCCGCCGAGCTTTTTGCGAAAAAGCTTTCCCAAAGCTTTCCGCAGACCTTGATCCGCGCGGCGTTTTGCGGCGTTCTTATGTATCTTGCCGTTCAGATCTTCCGCGAAAAAAAGACGCCGATCGGCATTCTTTTCTGCATTCCGGTGTTTTTGCTCAGCGGATTCGAGCATTCCGTTGCGGATACGTTCTACTTCGGCGTTTCCGGACAGTTCGTTTCCGGGGCGGCGCCGTTCCTTACGGCGGCGGTGCTGGGAAACACCGCGGGAAGTCTTATTTTGCCCCTTCTCGGAAAAATCGGAGGAAAAAATGAAAGAAAATAAAGTCAACGTCGCCGTTCTCGTCTCCGGCGGCGGAACCAATCTGCAGGCGCTGATCGACGCGCAGGAAAGCGGGATTCTGCACAGCGGAAAAATCGTGCTGGTGATCTCCGGAAATCCGGACGCATACGCGCTTACTCGCGCGGAAAAAGCGGGGATACCCACCGCCGTCGCATCCGTAAAGGAGCTGGGACGGGCGGGCGCGGAAGAGCGCATTATTCGGCTTTTGGAAACTTACGGGGTCGATCTTATAATTCTCGCCGGGTTTATGAGTATTCTCAGCCGTGACTTCACCTCGCGCTACGATCACCGCATTATCAACGTCCATCCCTCCCTGATACCTTCGTTCTGCGGCAAGGGCTTTTACGGCGTTAAGGTGCACGAGGCGGCGCTGGCTTACGGCGTAAAGGTCACGGGAGCAACGGTGCATTACGTAAACGAAATTCCCGACGGAGGAGATATTATTATGCAAAAGGCGGTCAGGGTGCAGGAAGGAGACACGCCCGAGAGCCTGCAAAAGCGCGTGATGAGCCAAGCGGAGTGGAAAATTCTCCCCGCCGCGGCTCAGAAGGTATGCGCGAAACTGAAAAAAGAAAAACAAAAGAGGAGCAGGGTATGAAAAATCAAACGCCGACTATAAAGGAAAGAATTTACGGCAATCCGTACGTGGGCCGAGGAATCGTTATAGGCAAGTCCGAGGACGGTAAAAAAGCCGTATTCGCCTATTTCATTATGGGAAGAAGCGAAAACAGTCGCAACCGCGTGTTTAAGGCGCAGGGCGAAACGGTGACGATCTATCCGTTCGACCAAAGCAAGGTGGAGGATCCGTCGCTGATCATCTATTCCCCCGTTAGGCGCGTGGGAGACGACCTGATCGTGACCAACGGCGATCAGACGGATACGATAGCGGAGTACTTAAAGGCAGGCAAAACGTTCGAAGAGGCGCTGCGCACGCGCTCGTTCGAGCCGGACGCGCCCAATTTTACGCCCAGAATCAGCGGCATATTGCACTTAGGCGGTAAATTTTCGTACGAGCTTTCCATTCTGAAGTGCGCGGACGGAAAAGGAGAAGCGTGCAACCGCTATCTGTTTTCGTACGAGCCGGTATCGGGCACGGGAAGCTTCATTCACACGTACGTAACGGACGGCAATCCTTTGCCCTCGTTCGAGGGAGAGCCCGAAACGGTGCGTATCCCCAACGACGTAACGGCGTTTGCGAAAGAGATCTGGGAAAGCCTGAACGAAGAAAACAAAATAGCGCTTTGCTGCCGCGGCGTCGACCTTGAAAGCGGCGTGACGGAGCAGGTGATTTATAACAGACACGAGGTGAAAAAATGAAAGAATTTTCGTTGAAATACGGGTGCAATCCCAATCAGAAGCCCGCGCGCATTTATATGTCGGACGGCGGTGAATTGCCCATTGAAATTCTCTGCGGCAAGCCGGGATATATCAATTTTCTGGACGCGCTCAATTCGTGGCAGTTGGTAAAAGAATTAAAAGAAGCCACGGGCATGACGGCGGCAACCAGCTTCAAGCACGTTTCGCCCACTTCCGCGGCGGTGGGAAAGATTTTGTCGCCTGCGCTTAAAAAAGCGTGTTTCGTCGACGATATCGAAGGGTTGGATTTATCTCCGCTCGCCTGCGCGTACGCCCGTGCGAGAGGCACGGACAGGATGTCGTCGTTCGGCGACTGGATCGCTCTTTCCGACGAGTGCGATTTAACCACTGCCAAGATCATCGCCAGGGAAGTGTCCGACGGCGTGATCGCGCCCTCTTATTCTCCCGAAGCGCTCGAGCTTTTAAAAACCAAGCGCAAGGGCAATTACAATATCGTGCGTATCGATCCCGAATACGTGCCCGAAGAAACCGAGCGCAAGCAGGTGTTCGGCGTGACGTTCGAGCAGGGCAGAAACAACAGTAAGATAAACGGCGAGCTTTTAAAAAACGTCGTTACGAAAAATAAAGTCATTCCCGACGAAAACGCGGTGGATCTCATCGTTTCGTTGATTACGCTGAAATATACGCAGTCCAATTCGGTATGCTTTGCAAAGGACGGACAGGCGATAGGCGTGGGAGCAGGTCAGCAATCGCGTATTCATTGCACGCGCCTTGCCGCGCAAAAAGCGGATCTGTGGCATCTGCGTCAGCACGAAAAAGTGCTTTCCTTGCAGTTTGCCGAGGGCGTGGGCAGACCGGAAAAGAACAATATTATCGATCTGTACCTTTCCGACGAGAGCGAATCGGTGCTGGGCGACGGGGTATGGCGCGATTACTTTGCCGTGCGCCCGGAGCCTTTCACCAAGGAAGAGCGCCTGGAGTACTTAAAAACGACGGACGGCGTTTCGCTGGGCAGCGACGCGTTTTTCCCGTTCTCCGACAATATCGAACGGGCGTATAAAAGCGGCGTTCGCTTCGTAGCCGAGCCGGGCGGCTCGGTGCGCGACGACCTGGTGATAGAGGCAGCCGACCGTTACGGTATGGCGATGGCGTTTACCGGGCTTCGGTTGTTCCACCATTGACCGGGTTCGGCGGGTAAAGACGCGAACGGACGAAAAGAAAAACCATCGGAAAAAAGGCGAAAAAA
This sequence comes from Candidatus Neoclostridium sp., assembly GCA_051887715.1. Classification (GTDB taxonomy): domain Bacteria; phylum Bacillota; class Clostridia; order Christensenellales; family Pumilibacteraceae; genus Neoclostridium. Next base: position 924 of record JBJFAC010000090.1, on the reverse strand, counting down.
AGGAAAAAGCGGTATGAAAATTTTAGTGGTAGGCGGCGGCGGAAGAGAACACGCCATCGTAAAAAAACTGAAAGAGAATAAAAAAGCGGAAAAAATTTACGTTCTGCCCGGAAACGGCGGAATGGAGGGCGACGCGGAATGCGTGCCGATAAAGGCGACGGATTTGCAAGCCGTCGTGCGTTTTGCCGAGCAGAACAAAGTGGATTTTGCCGTAGTAGCGCCGGACGATCCGCTGGTTCTGGGGTGCGTGGACCTGCTGGAAGAAAAAGGGATTCCCTGCTTCGGACCGAGAAAGAACGCGGCGATTATCGAGGGAAGCAAGATTTTTTCCAAAAATCTGATGAAAAAATACGGTATTCCCACCGCAAGCAGCGAGACGTTTGCTTCGGCGGAAGAGGCGGTAAATTACTTAAAGACCGCGCCGTATCCCGCGGTAATAAAAGCGGACGGGCTGGCTTTGGGCAAGGGCGTCATTATCGCCGCATCGTTTGAGGAAGCCAAAGCCGCCGTAAACAAAATGATGTGCGAAAAAGCGTTCGGCGAAAGCGGCAGTCGCATTCTGGTGGAGGAGTTTTTAAGCGGACCGGAGGTTTCGGTGCTTTCGTTTACCGACGGCGAAACGGTGGTGCCCATGGTATCGTCTATGGACCACAAGCGCGCCGAGGACGGCGACAAGGGCTTGAATACGGGAGGAATGGGCGCGGTTGCACCCAATCCGTATTACACGGAAGAAATCGCAAAAGAATGTATGGAAAAAATCTTTCTGCCCACCGTGCGCGCGATGAAGGCGGAAGGCAGACCTTTCAGCGGTTGCCTGTATTTCGGACTGATGCTGACGAAGGACGGACCGAAAGTGATCGAGTATAACTGCCGTTTCGGCGATCCCGAAACGCAGGCGGTGTTGCCGCTGCTTAAAAGCGATCT
>JBJFAC010000089.1:0-5751 GCA_051887715.1 Candidatus Neoclostridium sp. | reverse complement strand
ATCGAGGGAATGCCGTCGCTTTACGCAGGCGGCGAAACGCTTAAGATCACGCTTAAGGACGAAATAAGCGGAGTAAAAGTCAACCTGTACTATTCGGTATACGAGCAGCTTGACGTCATAGCGAGAAGAGCGGAAATAATAAACGAAAGCGAAGGCGCCTTAACGCTCGAACGCGCGTACAGCTTCAGCGTCGATATGCCGGACGGAAAATACAGAGTTCTGACTCAGCACGGCGCTCACTACCGCGAAAGAGAGCCGGAAATAACGCCCGTTCTTCACGGAATAATAACCGTTGACAGCAAGCGCGGAGCAACGTCGCTGCATTCCTCGTGCTTTATGGCGCTTTTGAAAGACAACGCCGGCGAGGAAAACGGCGAGGTTTACGGCTTCAATCTGGTGTACAGCGGCAGCTTCCGTCTCAACTGCGAGCAAACGCCGTACGATATGATCCGCGTATGCGGCGGAATAAACGATTTCGATTTCAGCTGGAAGCTGGGAAAAGGCGAAGCTTTCTATACTCCGGAGGCGGTTATGGTGTACTCGGACGGCGGTTTGGGCAAAATGAGCCGCACGTTTCACGACCTGTACCGCGGTTACCTTATAAATAAGCGCTACGTGGACAGCGTTCGTCCGATAGTTATCAACAACTGGGAGGCTACCTATTTCAATTTCGATATTCCCAAGCTGGAAGCAATAATCGACAAAGTAAAGGGTACGGGAATCGATATGTTCGTGCTGGACGACGGCTGGTTCGGCGAGCGCAGTAACGACCGCAAAGGACTGGGCGACTGGTGGGTGAACGAGAAAAAGCTTAAAGGCAGCTTGAAAACGCTGATCGACTACGTTCACGATTCGGGAATGAAGTTCGGCTTATGGTTCGAGCCGGAAATGGTCAACGAGGATTCGGACGTGTTCCGCGCTCACCCCGATTGGGCTATAAAAATACCCTACCGCAACGCCGCGCCGTCGCGCGATCAGCTCGTGTTCGATCTCACCAAAAAGGAAGTGCGCGATTACGTCGTGAGCAGCGTCAACGCGATACTCGCCTCGTACGAAATAGATTACGTTAAGTGGGATATGAACCGCAATATCACCGAAATTTTCTCGGACGGGCTGCCTGCGGACAGACAAAAAGAGATTATGCACCGCTACATTCTGGGCGTGTACGAGATATGCGAGCGCATCGTAAACGGCAATCCCGATATTTTCTTCGAGGGTTGCTCGTCGGGTGGCGGCAGATTCGATCCGGCTATGGGTTATTATTTCCCTCAGATCTGGACCAGCGACGACACCGACGCCAACGAGCGCACCAAAATTCAGTACGGAACAAGCCTTTGCTATCCGCTTTCGCTTATGTCGTGCCACGTTTCCATATGTCCCAACCACGCGACGGGCAGAATAGCTTCGTTTACCACGCGTGCCGACGTTGCTCATCTGGGCGCAACCGGCTACGAGCTGGACACCACTCAGGTGACGGAGGAGGACTTATCGCTTGTAAAAGGACAGGTGGACGAATATAAAAGAATGCAAACGCTCGTGCTTAACGGCGATCTGTACCGCCTGGACAATCCTTTCGAGAGCAATTATTTCACCGAGGAAATAACGGCTAAGGATAAGTCGGAGAGCGTGATCACCTGCTATCGTCGGCTTTATACGCCCAACTATTCGGTAAAAAGAATATATCCGCGCGGTCTCGATCCCGAAGCGAATTATTACGTGGAGGAAATCGATAAAACGCTGACCGGCTCGACTATTATGAACGCCGGACTGTTGCCCTCTTATCGCGGAGGCGACTTTGCCACCGCAGTTTTTCACCTGAAAAAACAGAACTGACCGTATTGTCGTCCGTACCGCTCCGGCGATCAACAACGTCGGAGCGCGGCGCATTGCGGCGGACAATAAAAAATTTTCGTCATTTTGCCGTTTTACGCTTGACATAGCGAAAAAAATGAGTTATAATAGGCGCTGTGCTTGAGTGAGAGTTATCTATCGGCACCATGCGAGTGTGGCGGAATTGGCAGACGCGTAAGTTTCAGGTACTTATATGATTACTCATGTGCAGGTTCAAGTCCTGTCACTCGCACCAAATAAATCGATTGTATCGGGGTATAGCGCAGTTGGTAGCGCGCTTGTCTGGGGGGCAAGAGGTCGTGAGTTCAAGTCTCGCTACTCCGACCAAATAAATAAGCATCGTTTCAAAAACGGTGCTTTTTTTAAGAAAAAACAGCCGTTTTTAACGGAAATATAAGCATTGCTTTTTTAACAGGGAGGACAAATGTATAAAATATCGGTGCCGGTGAGCAATTCCACGCTGGCAAGATGCGGACGGGACGCAGTCGCCGCCGAGATCGAAAAAACGGGCGCAAAGCGGATTTTTCTGTCCATAGACCGTTACGAGGCGGATGAGGAAAGCCGTATTCGCGTAATGCGCGAGCTGGAAGAAAATTGCCGCTACTTCAAGCAAAAGGGTTACGAGGTGGGCGCGTGGCTGTGGACGTTCTGGGCGCACGGAAAAATGCCGTTTACTACTCTGCGTACCATGGCCGGAGAGGATATCGACGGATTTTACTGCCCTTCCGACCGACGTTTCGTCGAATTTGCAACGGGCTACGTTGCGGACGTGGCGAAATGCGGCGTAGACGTAGTTTTGTTCGACGACGATTTTCGCTACGGATATTACGGCACGACACGTGATTGTCCCGCCTGCCTTTGCGACGGGCATATTAAAATGATAGAAAAAACGCTGGGCGAAAGCGTAACGAGGGAAAAGCTTTACAAGCTGATTACGAGCGGCGGAAAGAACAAATACCGGTCGGCGTATCTGAAGGCGAACGGCGACGCGTTCCGTGATTTTGCCAAAAGCATGCGCCGTGCGGTCGATAAGGTAAATCCTGCCGTCAGAATGGGCTTGTGCGCCTGCATGACGTCGTGGGATATCGACGGCACGGATCTACGCGAGCTGTCGACGATACTTGCCGGAAAAACTCAGCCGATCGCGCGGCTGACCGGAGCGCCGTACTGGGCGGTGCACAAGGACTTTGGCAACGACCTGGGCGACGTTATCGAGCTGTCCAGAATGGAAAGTTCCTGGACGCGCGGCGGCGGTATTGAAATAATGGCGGAGGGAGACGTTTTTCCGCGCCCCCGAACCAAGTGTCCGGCAAATTTGCTTGAAGGCTTCGACACGGCGATAAGAGCGTCGGGCTGTGCGGACGGAATACTCAAATACGTAATCGATTATTATTCCTCGGCGGACTACGAAACGGGATACGTTCGTATGCACGAGCGCAACAAGCCCGTCTACGAGGCTATCGACCGCTGTTTTTCGGATAAAAAGAGCGTAGGGGTGCGTGTGTACGAAAGTATGCGCAAGGTGGAAAACAGCGAAAGCGTGACCGCGGTCAACGACGCGATCTCAATGCAGGAGGCGTTCCATTCCAAGGCGGTGCGCATGCTTGCTCACAACGCGATTTCCGCTACCTACGAGGGTGAAGGCGTGACGGGAATATGCTTTGACGAGAGCGCTCGCGATTTGCCGCTCGAAGCGCTGAAAAAGGGACTTATAATAGATATAGCCGCGGCGGAAATTCTGCAAAAGCGCGGCGTGGACGTGGGAATAGAAAGCATAGGCGAGCGTTTGAGCGCGGTTACCGAGCGTTTTACGTCCGACGGTAACGTGGTGCGTGCCGACGACGCCGTAATATACGACCTGAAACTTAAACCGGGCGCACAGGTGCTCAGCGAGGGGCAAAACGAAGAGCGCTCCGGCGTTATGACGTACAGATACGAAAACGCCGACGGGAACAGGTTTTTAGTGCTCTGCTTCAACACGAGAAGACAAAAAGAGGCGTGTTTTTTCAGCTATGCGAGAAGCAGACAGCTGGCAGACTGCGTCCGCTGGCTCGGAGGATGCAAGTTGCCTGCTTATTCGTTCGGCAATCCGCATTTATATATGCAAAGCAAGAAAGGCGAAAGCGGTATGGCTGTGGGGCTGTGGAATTTCTGCGTCGATCCCATGCTCAAGCCGATAGTAGAGCTTGACGGCGAATACGACGTAATCGAATTTATAAACTGCGTCGGAGAGCTGAAAGGGGATAAGGTTTTCCTCGGCGAGATTGCTCCGTACGGTTTAGCGGCGTTCACGGTGGCAAAAAAGCAAAAATAAAGCTTTGTAGCAGAAAAATAAAGCTTTGTAGCAATATTAAATATACGCAAAAAACGCTTGACAAACAAAGAAAATCGTGTTATTATTTATGTCAGACGAAACGGATTTCGTCGGTCTTAAGGGAGTAGCGTGCGCAAGCGATTGCGTAGCAAGTCAACAATCCCGTCTTAGCCTTTCGTAAGGCTGACCCTGGCTTGCTTTAAAATGCGAGACTTGAGCGTAACAATTTTATTGCTATGCGAAAGTCACGGTATATTTTTAACCATTTGACCTTGCATGGCTTGTGCAAGGTTTTTTTACGTCGAAAAACCCACGGCACGCTCAAATCCAATAAAGGAGGGACGTATTTAATGGAAAAACTGAAAAACGTCGAAACTATGACCGCGCAAGGTCTTTGCGAAGCGCTGAACGTCGATCCCGTAACGGGCTTGACCGAAGCGGAAGCGCAGAAAAGGCTTGCCGCAAACGGTAAAAACAAGCTTGCCGAAAAGCCCAAAGATCCGTGGTATAAGATCTTTTTCGCACAGTTCAACGATCCGATGATTTTCGTACTTTTCGCCGCGATACTCGTTATGGTGTCCGTTTCGGTGTACGAAACGATAACGACGATAAAAGCCGGCAATCCGTTCGACTTTTTTGAAGTGGGCGATTGGCCCGACGTCATTATAATAATGGGCGTCGTGATAATCAACGCGATAATCGGCACGGTGCAGGAAATAAAAGCGCAGTCGTCGCTGGAAGCGCTGAAAAAGCTGTCCAGCCCCGAGTCGACCGTAATACGCGACGGAAAGCGCCGTAAAATTAAGTCGGAAGATCTTGTGTACGGCGATATCGTCGTGCTGGAAGAGGGCGATACTATCGGAGCGGATCTGCGCCTTATCGAGTCGCACAACCTCAAAACCGACGAGTCCAGCCTGACCGGCGAATCCACGCAGGTGGAAAAGGAAGCGGCTTATACCTTTTCGGAGAGCGTCGGCGTTGCGGACAGAACCAACTGTGCGTATATGTCCACGCCCGTAACGTACGGCAGAGGACTGGGCGTAGTCGTCGGGGTGGGTATGGAAACCGAGATAGGCAAAATAGCGTCCGCTCTCGACAACGAGGAAAACGAAATGACGCCGCTCCAGAAGGTGCTGGCAAAACTTTCCAAAACGCTGGGGCTCATCACGCTTGCCGTGGTGGTCGCCGTGTTCGTGGCAGACCTCGTGTGGGTGTTTATCGACGGAAAGGGCGCAAGCATCGAGCCTTATATCGAAACGGTTATTTCGTCCATTTCGCTTGCGGTAGCCGCGATTCCGGAAGGACTTCCCGCCGTCGTGACCATAGTGCTTGCTCTGGGCGTGCAAAAGATGGTAAAAGCCAACACGATAGTCAGAAAGCTGCCGTCGGTGGAAACGCTGGGAGCGGTATCGGTCGTATGTTCGGATAAAACAGGCACGCTTACCCAGAATAAAATGACCGTCGTGGAAGCGTATGCCGACGATAAAATCTTCACGAGAGAGGCTTTTGCAACCGAAAGCAATGCGGAGCTCAAGCTGCTTGCCAAGGGTATGTGCCTTTGCAGTAACGCAACCGTGGACGAGGGC
>JBJFAC010000088.1:0-5904 GCA_051887715.1 Candidatus Neoclostridium sp. | reverse complement strand
GAGGAAATAATTATGGACAATCAGAAAAATAAAAAAGGCGGAAAATTCGTTTCGTTCCTTCGCGCCGTATTCGTTCATAATATCGACCTTAAAATTTTTGCGATACTTTTTTCCCTGATCGTCTGTCTGTTGGTTATGGGGCTTAAAACCCGCCCTGCGACAACCGCGGAAAAGAGCGGCGAACAGCCCGCCGCCGAATCGTCGATAACTCGGATTATCTAAAGCTTCCGAACGCAACAAAAAAACCAAACCGTGGATTCGTCTCCGCGGTTTTTTGTTTTAGTCAGGCTTTTTCAAGCGGTTACGAGCGCAAATTAACGCATAAAAGCGCATATATATGTCGTGCAACGTATAATGCGAGGTGTAAACGTGCAAAGGGTGTTGAAGTTCGGCGGATCGTCGCTGGCATGCGGCGATCGGATGCTGGGCGCGATCAAAACGGCAAACGTGCAGAGGGCGGATTTCGTCGTGCTGTCCGCTCCGGGAAAAAGAAACGAAGCGGATATAAAAATCACCGATCTGTTATTCGAAAGCGTGAATAGCGCCGATAAAAAAAGAAGGCTTGCCGCGCTGAACGACGCGTGCGTACGGCTCGGTCGCATAGCCGCGGAAATGAAAGTCGATGCGGATACCGAAAAACTGTTTTCTTCGTGCGAAAAAATAATTTCGGAAAGCCTGCCGCGAAAGGAGGGGCGCGATTACGTCGTCAGCCGCGGCGAGTATTTTTCCGCTCTTGCGTTTTCGTCGCGTTCGGATTATCGTATGCTCGACGCAAAAGAAATAATCGCGTTTGACCGAAACGGCAATTTCGACCTTGATAAAAGCGTATCGCGTGCGAGAAAAAGGCTGAAAAATCAAAGCGGAATAGTTATTCCCGGCTTTTACGGCGGCGACCGAAAGGGAAGAGTGCGCCTGCTCTCACGCGGAGGATCGGACCTCAGCGGAGCGGTAGTCGCCGCGGCGACCGAAGGCGAATATTTCAATTATACCGACGTGAACGGCTTTTGCAGGGCAAATCCGTCGGTCGTTTCCGGGGCAGGACCTCTTGACTTCATTTCGTATGCCGAGGCGGAGCGCGCCGCTCGTTCGGGAGCGAACGTCATTCATCCGGGAGCCGTGGCGGCGGCTTGCAAGTACGGCGTCACGATCGTAATAAAGAATTCTTTCGACAAGCGTTTTAAGGGCACGGTTATATGTAAAAAAAGCGCCCCTGCGAAAAAATACGGAGCGATAGCGGTCACGGGCGCAAAGAACGGGGTAAGCGTGATTTTAGGCGACGGCTTTCCCGTCTGCCGCGCGGCAATAAGCGAGCTGGAGCGCCTTTTGCCCAAAGAGGCGCAAAGCAGTTTACTTCGGGCGGAGGAGGGCGTGATCACGTTCGCTTTGCCGGAAAATCACAGAACTCTTGCGGAAAGAGTGCTGTACGAGCGCTTATTCGGTTAGCAACGGACGGCGAAAAACGCAAAAAAGGCACAAAGCATACAGCCTTGCACCTTGATTTGCGGTATAGAAGAAGGAAGAGGCGGATTACGCTTCTTCTTTTTTAGCCTTGGTTTTTTTAGCGGCCTTTTTCTCGGCTTTAGCTTTTTCGGCTTCTTCCTGTTTAGCCTTTTCTGCAGCGGCAGCGGCTTCGGCTTGCTTCTGAGCGAAAGCGGCTCTTTCGGCTTCGCGCGCTTCTTTAGCGGCTCTTGCCTTTTCTGCAGCGATGGTCTTGTTATCCTTCTTTATTTCTACGACCAATTTACCGCTCTTGATGTCGGAAATACGCTTAGCGATTGCAGACTTCTTATTAGCGGCGGTATTTTTGTGGATAATACCCTTGGTGACTGCGCCGTCGATAGCCGAGAAGGTTGCGGGAAGGAGCGCTTCGGCTTCTTCGATCTTATTGGTATCGATAGCGTTGTTGATCTTCTTGATAGCGGTTTTAACAGCCGTCATTTCAGACTTGTTGCGAGCGGCGTTTCTCTTTTCCACGAGCACGCGTTTCTTTGCGGATTTAATGTTTGGCACGTTAGTTCTCCTTTTGTTACTAATAAAACTTAACTTTGATATTCTACCATATTATTTTCTAAAAATCAAGTAATAAAAAGCCGTTTTTGTGAAAAAATTAAATAAAAAATCTATGGAGGCGGATTTTCTATGTTAAAAACCGATTTAGCGCGCGAATTAGTGCGTACGTCAGTCAAAAAAATCGACGAAAAGATCGCAAGAGCGGATATAATCGTGGACGAGGAATTAAGCCGTAAGACGGGAAAACCGGCGGGAAAATACGTTACCGTCGAATCCGACGCGGTTGTAAGGGGCGACGCCGCCGCTTTCGACAGACTGTCCGAGGCGATTTGCGACGCTATCGAAACGCTTGCGGGAAAAAAGAAGCGCGTTCTTTCCGTGGGGCTGGGCAACAGACTGCTTACCGCGGACGCTTTGGGCAGTCTTACGCTTGACAGGCTTGCCGTGGAGGGAAAAAACGGCGAAGTGGTCATGCGCTCGCTCGCGCCGTCCGTGGCGGGCGTGACGGGAATAGAAAGCTACGACGTGATACGCGGCGTTACCGAAATAGTGCGCCCCGACGTGGTTTTCGCGGTGGACAGCCTTTGCGCCGCGAAAGCGAGCAGAATAGGCACGTCCTTTCAGTTGTCCGACGCGGGCATAACTCCGGGCAGCGGCGTAAAAAACGCCCGAAAGCCGCTTAACGAGAGCACCTTGGGCGTAAAAGTAATATCGATAGGAGTGCCGATGGTCGTATACGCGTCCACTATAACGCTGGAAGGCGGAGGCAGCGCGCTCGAGGAAGATTTCGTGCTCACTCCGAAGGACGTAGACGTGCTGGTGGATCAGTGCGCGCGCATAATAGCCAACGCGATAAACAGATATTCCGTAGGGTTATAACTTTGGTCGGTAACCTTTTTCGCTTCTCGGTAATATACAGTTTGTATGAACGATTTACCCATCGGAATATTCGACAGCGGCGTGGGCGGTCTGTCCGTACTCAGGCGATGCGAGGAAGTATTACCGCACGAAAACTTCGTGTATCTTTTTGACCGATCGCACGCGCCGTACGGGAACAAAAGCGACGAAAAGATAAAAGAATGTGCGTTCGGGTGCGTCAGAAAATTGCAGAAATTCAACTGCAAAGCCATAGTAATAGCGTGCAATACCGCGTCCGCCACGGCAATGGCGGCGCTTCGTCGCAAGGTAAAAGTGCCTCTTATCGGCGTATATCCGCCCGTCCGGCAGGCGGTAGAGCACGGCGGCGAAGGCAAAACGCTGGTATTGTGCACCGCCGCAACCGCAAGGCAGAAAAACTTTATGTTCGCCTGTTCGCAAGCCGGGAAAGACAGAGTGACAGTAGCCCCGCAAAGGCTGCTCGCCGTCGAAATAGAAAAGAATTTCGAGCATTTAGAGGCTGTCAGACCGTATTTGTACTCCGTGCTCGAGCGTTATCCGTCGGTTTCGTCTGTTGCTCTCGGGTGTACGCATTATTACTACGTAAAGCCGTTTATCGAGCAGTTTTACCGCGGAAAAGTAAAGGTTTTCTCGCCAGAAACGGGTGCGGCGAACCGACTTTTGCGCGCGCTCTCCGCTCGCAAGCTTGAATCGGACGCCCGATCGGGCTCCGTAAAAATAATTTTCACGTAAAAAAAGCCTTCCTCCGTAAGAGAAAGGCAACTCGCGCGAAAAAATTATTTAAGCAGCTTTGAAACGAATTTTGCGATAAGAAGGACGATCGCGAAAATAAGCGCCATAAGCCCCAAGCCGACGATAAACGAGAAGAAGTCGCGATCGCCCACGTCCATTCCCCAAAACGAGCCCAGGCTGTAAAACGCGTATTTGAAGGTCGAAGAGAAGGACATGCCCAGGCATTTCGTGATAAGCGTCGGCACGAAGCAAGCAAGCAGAGCGGTCATTACGACGAATAGAACTTGCACGAAGCCCATACAAAAAGCGTCCACGGGAGGAGTTTTTTTCAGTTCTCCGCCGGACTTTTTGAAGTTTGAAACGGCTTGCCTGCAATCCTTGTATTTGGGAATAACGACGACGAAAACCGTCACCGCAATACATAAAGCGACGAACGCTGTGACGAAGTACGACCACACGCCCGCTGCGTTTGCCTCGATCGCGAAGTAAACGCCGAATGCGGCAGGGCATAAAAACGCGGCGGAAGCCATAAAGAAGTACAACATATATTGCTTGCTTTTTTTGTTTTTTTCCTTTGCCGTTGCGGCGGAAACGTTAATAAGATTGTTTTCGTGAATTACGTCGGACATAAATATCGTTCTCCGAAATTAAATTTTAGCACAAAAAACGGCAATAGTCAAATAAAAACGCCGATTTGTCTTCTTGCCCTCAAAATAATTGCAAAAACCGCGATAAAGTGGTATACTCTTATGCGAAAGATAATCACTCTTATGCAAAAGCATAATCGGTGCGAGAAAGCAGAAGCGGAGGCTGTACATGATATATACCGTAACGTTCAGTCCGTCGCTCGACTACACGGTCGAAGTGGACGGCTTTGAGAAAAACAAACTTAACAGAACGAAATCCGAGCGTATCGCTCCCGGCGGAAAGGGAGTCAACGTGTCGGTGGTGCTTAAAAATCTCGGAACGCCTTCGGTCGCTCTCGGCTTCGTGGGCGGATTTACCGGCAAGGCGATAGTGGAGCGCCTGACCTTGGACGGCGTTAACGTAGATATGATAGAGTGCGAAAGCGGAATGAGCAGAATTAACGTCAAGGTCAAGTCGGACGGAGAAACCGAAATAAACGGCCAGGGAGCGGTAGCCGGCGAAAAAGAAGTCGGATTACTGCTTGAAAAGCTCGGCGCGGCAAAGAAAGGAGACCTCGTCGTGCTCGCAGGAAACGTGCCGTCCACCGTTCCGAAAGATATTTACGAGCGCATTTTGTCCGCTCTGAATAAAGAAACGGAGTGCGTGGTGGACGCGACCGGGAAATTGCTGCTCGGCGCTCTGAAGCACCGACCTCTTCTCGTAAAGCCCAACGACGTAGAACTGGGCGAGCTGTTCGGCGTTGAAATAAACGGCGACGAGGACATAGAGAAATACGCGCGCGAACTGCAACGGCTCGGCGCGCGGAACGTCATCGTAAGTCTGGGCGCAAGAGGCGCGTTCCTGCTCACCGAAAAGGGCGAAAGCTTGTTTTCGCCTGCTCCGAGCGGAAAAGTCGTGGACACCGTAGGATCGGGCGATTCGCTCGTGGGCGGCTTTATAAGCGAATACGTAGTTTCGTCCGACGCGAAAAAAGCGTTCTATCGCGGCGTAGCGACGGGCAGTGCGTCCGCTTTCCGTTTCGGACTTTGCACCCGCAGTCAATCCGACGAGCAACTGGAGCGACTGATGAGGGCTTTGAAATGAAAAAAGTTACCATATACACGGACGGAGCGTGCAGCGGCAATCCCGGAGTGGGCGGTTGGTGCGCGATCCTGATGTATAAACAGCGCGAAAAAGTGGTTTCGGGCTACAATAAATACACGACCAACAATCGAATGGAGCTTTTTTCGGTCATTCAGGGGCTGGATCAGCTGAAAGAACCGTGCGAAGTGGACTTGTACAGCGACTCGGCTTACGTCGTAAACGCAATCAACAACGGCTGGCTGGAGGCGTGGAAGAACAACGGCTGGCGCAAATCGGACGGCGACGTGAAAAACGTAGATCTGTGGAAAATGCTTCTGATAAAGCTTGAAAGCCACAAGGTGAACTTCATCAAGGTCAAAGGGCACGCCGACAACGAGTATAACAACAGGTGCGATCAGGTGGCGCGCGGCGAAATCAAAAACGCTTCGGAAAACGCGGCGAAAGCGTAAAACGAGACGGCGCGAAAGCTCGAATCCCGGCATAACAGAGAAGCGCAAAAGCATAAAAAAAACGCAAACGAATATAATAAAAGGG
>JBJFAC010000087.1:0-5919 GCA_051887715.1 Candidatus Neoclostridium sp. | reverse complement strand
GTCAGATTATTGCTCGTCGCCGTTGTCCGCCAAAAGCGTTGCGGTGAGTTCTATATCGAACCACGCCTCGGTGCTCTGAGCTTCGTTACCCGTTTCGAGAGGCATCGAATAAACGATTGTAATTCTGGACGCGCCTTTGCCAAGCGCTACCTCGTTTCCGAGCAAATCCGCAAGGCGTTTCTTTTCGCCGGCGAGATTTTCTCCGTCCGTGATGATCTCGATGTCCACATAGTCTTTTATTTCGCCGTCACCTACGAATTTGAGCACGACGGAATACTCACGCGCATTGGATGCGGTGAGCAGAATGTCGTACTGATGGCTGGAGCCGGGCACGATGTTTGAAATATCAACGCGAAGATCCCTCGTGGTCTCTCCGTCCAGCGATATTTCAACGTCCGCGGCTTTTCTCTCCTCCGGCTTGGTATAAATACTCCACCAGATGATTGCGCCGATAAGCGCCATAACCGTAGTAAGGCATATTAAAATGTAAGCGGTTGCTTTTTTCATTTACCACGCCTCTGACAAAACATGCTCTTTTCGTGTATGTACACTAAAAGGCATAATAATTATATACCAAAATATTCGGTTATGTCAAGCAAAAAATGCCGCTTTTGCAATTTTCTTACGAAAACTTTATTTTCAAAACGCACAAGTGAATATTTTTAAATATTACGACAAAAATCGTCGCTTATTATAGAATATTACGAAATAAATTGCCGCTAATCGTTATTTTTAAGCCGGGATAACCGCAAAACGGTCCCAAAAAAGCGTGCGGCGGGGCAAAAATCATTTATTTTCGTCGGCCGCGCGCATAAATTTCTGCGTGGCGCGCTTTAACTGTGCGATAAACTGCTTGTCCGTATCGGTGAGAACGTAGTTTTTTTCGTACACGAGCACGTCGGTGTACGAGCGGACGCAGTCGGAACACGTTCTTTGCACCAGACCGAACCGCCTTGCCGTCTGCTCGCCCAGCGGCGTCGACCAGGTGAAAGTATGCGGATTTGCGCTGAGTATGACCAGTCTGCCGCCCTTATCGCTTGCGAAAATTCTGTGCGCGCTGCACTGTTTTGACGCGGTTTTTTTGTTCACGGCAAGCATAGAGGGCGAAAACGGATCGTCGCTGACCAGCTCTATATAGTCGGCAAGGTCGGCAAGCTCCACCTTTTCCGCCGTCGCAAGCGGACTGAACGAGCTGACCGTCAGCACGTAATCGAACTTGCCTATCGGTTCGCACACGAGATTTTTGCTTTCGACGAGCTTTATAAAATCGGCGGCGTTGTCGGAGTCGTACCGTACCACACCCAGTCTGCTCTCGCCGGAAAGCACGCTGCGAATAGTCCCCTCGGCGTTGTCCTCGCGGAAATACGCGTCGCAGGCGGGAAGAAACTTAATACTGCGCGAAAACTCGCCGAACGCGTTGGCAACGTATTCGGAATGGGGCGCGGAGAGCGAAAAAACCGCCTTGTTCTGACCTAGCGCGCGAAAATATTCTTCCATTTCCGCAATATCCTTTAATATTTTCTTGCCCTCGCTTATCAGCTTTTCGCCGTCGGGAGTAAGGCGTATGCCCTTGGAATTGCGGTCGAAAATGGTTATGCCCAGATCCTTTTCCAGCTCCTTTACCGCGCGCGATAAATTCGGCTGAGCCACGAACAGCTCTTCGGCGGCTTTGGTAAGCGATCCCGCTTTGGCGACCGTCACGGCGTATTTGAGATAGACTATGTTCATATTGTTCCTCCGGGCGCCGTTTTTCGCTAGTACGGCGCGTATCGCTTTTGCGCGTTTTATTCAGTCGTGCGCTGTTTTTTCTTTTTTGGAATCGGAGTTATCGCCTCCAACGCCGCGACGAGAGCGTTAAACCGCTCGCGATCGTCCGGATCGACGACGTAATGCGGTTTTGCCCCTTCGTACGGACATGCGGAAGGCGCGTCTTCGCCCAGAATTTCCGTGGTTTCGGGCAGAATTTTAACGAATACCGTGTCGTCGCAAAGAAGCAGAACGGGCTTATCGTTGCAGTAGATCATATATTCGCCGAACATTTTTCTATAGCGCACGGCGAAATTGCCCTCTATTTGTTCCGCGACGTATTGCACGTAATCAAGCGAAGTAGCCATTTTTTCTCCTTCCGTGCGAATGATTGAATGCGTTTTCGCTATTCGGCGTTTGCACGTTACGGTATTATTTTATAACGAAATCAATAATTTGTCAACGAAAATGCAGCCGCATCGGCATTTGGTAAAGGTTATTATGAAAACCGACGTTCTGATTTGAATTTTTAAGGACAAGCAATACTCGCCTCTACAGGGAATTACGTTTTGCGGACGAGCAATGCTCGCCCCTACGGAAAACGTGTTTTGTCTTCGTCGCCGTAGGGGCGACCATCGGTCGTCCGCACAATAATTTTCTTATAAAGTCAATTTAATTAGTCGCTTGCTCCTTCCACCGCTAAAGCGGTCCCCCTCCCTCCCGGAGGGAGGCAAAAAGGGAATAAAACCGAAGTGGAAGGCGGCAAGAAAGGGAAGAAACCTGGCGCGGAGGGTGGCAAAAAGGGAAGAATCCCGAAGTTGAGGGAGGCAAAAAGGGAAGAAACATGGCGTGGAGGGCGGCAAATGGGAAAACCAATGCTCGGAGGGTGGCAAATGGGAAATATCAACGCTCGGAGGGTGGCTGCTAGGAAGTTTCAAGTGTTTCGTCAAAAACGTAGGGGCGACCATATGTCGTCCGCTTTTATTAAATCGCAATGCGTTTTGCGATATTCCCGTTTAATTATCGTATCAAATATAACACCGTAATAACGAGCACCACTCGTCCGTGTTTTTGCGCAATATCCGTTCGATTGTTGACCCCCAACGATACCGTAGGGGCGAGCACCGGTCGTCCGTGTTTTTGTTTTTACGCAAAAACTAAATCTTCGCACTATTTAGCCTCTTATGGCTCCATCCGGGAGGGAGCTGGCGCCGTAAGGCGACTGAAGGAGAATGCGTCTTTTTAAAATAGGGGATAAACCGTGGTTTAACAATATAGAAAATTAGGACGAGCAATGCTCGCCCCTACATTTTATCTTCTTTTAAGGAATTACCGTTTTGCGGACGAGCAATGCTCGCCCATACAATGAATTAACGTTTTGCGGACGAGCAATGCTCGCCCCTACAAGGAATTACGTTTTGCGGACGACCGATGGTCGCCCCTACGGATTATTCTTATTGGATATATTTTATTAGTCGCCGGCTCCTTCCACCGCTGACGCGGTCCCCCTCCCTCCCGGAGGGAGGCAAAAAGGGAAGAAACCCGAAGTTGAGGGAGGCAAAAAGGGAAGAAACCCGACACGGGAAAAAATTATATAATATACTACACAAAAAAGATACCTGCATTATAACTATACATAAAAGATAATCACGCAAATACTTCATATAAAAAAACACCGCGGTATAATTACATATAAAAGGATAGTCACGTTATAATTACATATATAAAAGATAACCACGGCATAATTACATACATAAAAACAATCGCGTTATAATTACATAAAGGACAATCGCGATAATACAATGTATAAAAGACGAGGGGCAAACGAATTGCTCCTCGCCTTTTTGGTAGGTAGATAGGGTATATTACTTATAACTATTATCGGTTTAATCTGACTGCCGAATTTCAGTCGTTCAATCGACTTTTATCTGTGAACGGAATGAAACTCAGAATCTGGTGGGGCCGCTGATAGCCGGCAGAGTAAGGTCTGCGATTGCGGCGTTGTACTCGGCCTCGTTAAGCGTTTTAGAAATAACCGAGCTGTTTTCGGTGTGAGCTACCATATTTTCGATGCGGACAGCCAACTGACCGTTAATCTTCAGCGCGCACATAAGAGTGCCGTCAACGAACCAGTACGCATTACCGTCTTTTACGACCACTTTCATATTGTAGGTGCCGGCGGTTGCGGGACGCTGATATTTCGCGTCGCCGTATCCGGTGTCGTACGCCCAGGTAATCTTTAAGGTATCTCCGTCACCGGTTTTCCAGAACAGGAATCTCGTTGCATCGTCATTGAATTCGATACCGAAATGTCCGTTCTCGCCAACTTGCTCAATCTTAAGCGTAGTCTCATACACATAGTCGTTAAACGAGCCGTATTGAGTGAAATCAATGCTTGCATGACAAGTACCTGCGGTCAACGAACTATTGGAAATTTCAAGTTCGTCGCCGGTGGGCACTCTTCTTACCGTCATTCCGCTTGCAGAATAATTACCCAACATAGCAATTTCCTTACATTCCGCGATTGCCGCATTAAACGCCGCAGAATCGCCGTCGTCGGAAATAATGTTTATCTTGTTAAGCTTGATCGAGCAACCGGATGCGGTAATACTCTTCCATCTGTCGGAGCTTGCATTTGCCGCATTGTAGTACACGAGCTTGAGTTTGCCGTTTACGTAGAAGAATGCATTTTTCTTGTAATATACGATTTTCCATGCAATCTTAGTGTCAAGACCGACATACTCGCTTGCGGGCAGATTGCCCATATGAACGTGGTTATTATCGTAAGAATATGCAACTTCATACGTACCGTTATTATCTCCGTCCCAGAAGAGGAAACGGTTATTTCCGTTCATAATACGGAAATCTACGTAGTGATTTCCACCGGTAGGAGCATTAATTTCGATTTCTCCGGACATAACGTAACTGCCTGCAGTCTGGAAATAGAACGCTCCGTTATTTGCATCGGCACGATTATTCACTATCGCAAGGACGGTATCTTTATTGGTCGTAAAGCAAGCGTTTCTTACCTTAACGGACTTATCAACCGGTTTACAGTTGAATACGCCGAAACCGCTTTGATTGTTTGCCGCGATGGTTTGTTTAATATTGTCGGTATTCAATCCGTCAGACTGGAAAGAAGTAACAAATTTACCGTCGAGGAACACGTAATACATATCGTATACGCGCGCAACGCCCAAGCGAACGATATCGTCGCCGTCAAGAGGGAACATTCCGATATGGTCGCCGTTGTATCCCCAACCGTGATCGGTGTGCAGATAGAGATTCGTTTGGTTTGCATCGCCGTATCCGAAACCTATTCCAAGGAAATACTGGTTGCTGGGAGCCGGCTTGTTATACGTATTGATCAGTATGCCCTGATAGCTGGACAGCATATCGAATTCGGCTTCCATATAATAGACGTTTCCGGTATATGCCGCCTGATATGCAAACGTTATGTCCGTCATAGTCAAGGCATTTCTGCCTTCGATTTTATAATTAGCGCCGAATGAACTGAAGCTATTCCAATCGTCGTAGAAGAATGAGCCGCCGAGATCAGCCGTTTCAAGAACATAGGTTTTGCCGTCGATCGTCTTATTGACCTTTGCTCCGGCAAGCTGAGCCATTATTCTTTCAGTGGGAGCCTTACCGACAAAGTACTTGATGTTCTTTGCGGTAAGCTCGTTGCTGTCCGCGCCGGTACCTGCGAAGATACCGAACGGGCTGGGATTGTTAGTTACGGGATAGGACGACTTGAGCACGTCGTCGACGTAAACGTATACTACGTTACCCATACGCGCGGAAGCGATCTTGACGACGTTCTTTTTACCCACTCCGCCTGCGCCGGGGGTTGCGGTAGCCCAGTTTCCGTCCTTGTGGATGTAAACCTGACCGTATCCGTAGCCGGTGCCGTAGAAGTTGGTTGCAATTTCCTTGTCTTCGGTCTGGAGCGAGGTCTGTCCCATCATATCGGTGAGGATACCGCCCCAGCTATTGCGACTTACGCTGCCTTCGAAGTCGGCTTCCATATACCAGTAATCACTGGATATGGGAGCGCCGGTTTCGTCGGTAATAAGCTGATATGCCGGTCCGTTGAGAGTAATAGTATCGTTGGACTTGTAATCCTTTACGTACATATTAGCCGCGGACATAGTGTTTTTGGTGGTTACGCCT
>JBJFAC010000086.1:0-5952 GCA_051887715.1 Candidatus Neoclostridium sp. | reverse complement strand
GATTAATTCGGCATATCCCGACGTTGAAAAGAGTCTTACCGCTCTCGGATTTAAGGAGAAAAACGGGCGTTATTCGCTTGGTAAAGGCGACGTTTGTTTTTATTTCCGCGCAGAGGATTTTCCGCCCGGAAAACTGCTTTTCGATCTGCTTTCGCTGTTGAAAAGCAAAAAAATCGGCGCGAGAAGTTGCGTGTCGACGCGCCCCGGCGATTGTGCTTTCAAATCCGAAGTCGTCGTGTTCGTCGGATACGGACTTTCGGCGGGCGTGGTTCGCGGCGTTATGCCGGGCAGAACGGAGTATTCGTTCTCGTGCAAGCACGGCAAAAAAAGCGATAAGTACGCCGAAAACGTGTTGTCTCGTGTAGAAATCGGAGGAGCGCGGGCGGAAAACGGCAGAATAATCCATTCCTTTTACGACTGCGCGGAAAGCGAAGCGTTCTGCCAGGCGCTTGCAAGAGCGTCGATCGTAGAGGACGCAAGCGAAGATTGCTTTAATATGATTCGGGTTGATTCGCTTGCATTGCCGCTTTTCTCCGACGATCTTATCGTAGATATGCTGATAAGCGCGGGAGCGAAAGAAATAACCGATAGTTGTGGTTTTTCGCCGAATACCGACGTGCAGGCGTCAAGAGCGGCGGCTGTGTACGTTTCGGACGTGAACGACGCAACGATACTCGTAAAGTTTACGGAGGCAATAAATGGCTAAAAAACAAGGCTTTTTCAATAAATTGATAATGGGCGCGGACAACGCTCCGGATTTTACGCCCTCTCAACTGCCCACTACGAGATGGGGCTTGTTTCGCGATCTGTTCAAAACGCGGCTGTATGAGATATTCAAAATAAGCCTGTGGGGCGACGTGTTTTTAATACCGCTGCTGGCTACGCTGATTCTGATGTTTCTCAATAAACGCGCGTACAATATCTACATTCCTTTCGACGGCAACCTGGGAATAGGATATCCCGTCGAGATGAACGCGATAACGCAGGGCGGAGCGTACGCTTACCGAATCGAAACGATGAAATACGCAGTGCTGATTCCCGTAATAGCGTTGACGTTTATGCTGATGTCGGGTATTTTTTACGCGATGCGCCGAATAGCCTGGGGGCAGGACGTCAGCGTTACCCGTCATATATTCAAGGGTATTAAAGAAAACTGGTTTCAGTCGCTGGGAGCGGGGCTAATCTTTGCTTTGTCGCTGTTTATAATGATGTACAGCTTTCTCGGCAACGAGCTGAGACAGTCGCTTTCCTTCTGGAACATTGCCGTCACGGTGCTGGGAGTAATACAGTTCGTGCTTATTTGTTGCGCCGTAGTTTTTATGATGACGCAGATGGTCACGTACAAAATGAAATTTTTACAGCTGATGACCAACGGTTTTCTGTTTTCGATCGCTCTGTTTTTCCAGACGGTGTTCTTCATTTTCCTTGCCGGACTTCCTTTGTTCGTCACGGAAATACTCGCGGCGTTCTCGCCGATCACGCGATTTACCGTTTCGCCTATTATTTACATCGCATATTTGTGTTTAGGCGTGGGCTACACGTCGCTGGTCATAACCGTTTTTTCTCACTACGTGTTCGATAAATATCTCAACGACAGAGTGGAGGGCGCGAAGAAAAATCGCGGTATGTACGTGCGCACTCCCGAAGAGGAAAAACAGGCGGAGATCAACCGTATCAAAAACAAAAACGTCGTGTACGGCTCGGCGTACGTCGCTAAAAAATTGTCGAGTATAGACGCAGGCTCAACTATAACTCCGCTCACCGCGTCGTATTCGAGAGCGGATCTTGCGCGCTTGTCCGAGGAAAAGAGCAAAATGAAGGACGAGGCGGATAAAGAGCGCGAGGCAGCCACGCGCGAGGTAGAGGCGGAAATACAGGCGTACGAGCGCGAGCAGGAAAAGCTCAACAAGAAAAATAAGAAAGAGAAAAACAAGAAATAGTATGTATAAGTATCTATCGTCGTGTTACGATCAATTTATGAGAGACGTCGATTACGACGCCTGGGCGAAAAAGCTTGCCGCGCGTATAGGCGATCGCGTTAAGGGCGTGGACTGCGGATGCGGCAGCGGACTTATCACTATGCGCCTTAAAAAAACGGGCTACGACGTGATAGGCGTCGATCTGAGCGCGGAAATGTTGGAGCGGGCAAGGGAGAATTTTCGTCGCGAAAACCTTAGTATTCCGCTTGTTCTTATGAATGCGGAAAATCTCGTCGTGGGCAACAGGGTGGAATTTATTACCGCCGTTTGCGACGTAGTGAACTATATGAAAAAGCCGGAAAAGTTTTTCGTCCGCGCGGCTAACGCGTTAAAGCCGAACGGAGTGCTGCTTTTCGATATAAGCAGCAGATACAAGCTGGAAAACGTCATAGGTAACAACGTTTTCACCGACAGCACCGACGACGCAACGTACGTGTGGAGCAACGTTCTCGATAAAAATAAGAACAGAGTGGAAATGCTGTTGACTTTCTTCACAAAAAACTCCGACGGAACGTATACGAAAAGAGAGGAAAGTCAGGTTCAATATATTTACGATCCCGAAGGGCTTGTTGAAAAGCTTAAAACGGCGGGATTCGAGAAGGTCGATTACTTCGGATTTTCGGGCGTAGCCTCGGACGAAGAGGAAAGGATATGCTTTGCCGCATATAAAGGAAGCGAAAATGGGAAAAGTACAGCAACTTAATTACGACGCCGATTATTATTACGACGTCGGCGTTCAGTATGCCGACAGCGGACAATCGGAAAAAGCCGTTTATTACTACTACAGATCGTTGTCGCTCGAACCGTACAATCCCTGGACTATGGCGGAAATCGGAATGTGCTATTACGATCTGAAGCTGATAGACGAAGCGACCGACTGGTTTAATCGCGCGCTTTCGCACGACAAGGGTTGCACCGCCGCGGCGCTGGGCTCTTTTATGTGTTGCGTGTACACGGGAAACTTCGTCGGAGCGGAACGCGTTATGCCGCTGTGTGATCCCGAGGAGCTGAACGCATACGTTGACTCGGAAGAGTTTGAAGAGGTCACGAACGCGTTTAAGCGGTCGGAGCAGGAAAAGACGCGGATAAATCCCTTCGTTTCTATGGATAAATTCCGCGAAAGCGACGTGTTCAGGCGTGTGACGGAAAAAGTAAACATAGGCAATCTGAAAGGAGCGGAAGAGGCGCTGGCGGAGATAAAGACCGACAGCCCGAACTATTCCGAGGCGGCGTTTTTAAGGGCGGCAATCGTTTGCGCCGAGAAAGACTACGAAAAGCTGAAGGAAATTCTGTCCGAAATGGTGCGTATTTGCCCGGGCGACGTGCGCACGAACGTGGTAAGAGCCGCCGTATTACATATCGAAGGAGATCGTAAGGCGGAAGCGGAAGAAGTAAAGAAACTGAAGAATATGCCGCTTGACGACGTGGAATGCTGCGCACGCGCGATATGCTTTTTCGGAGAGCTGGATATGTACGAGGCGGCAAACGCGTACGTTGAGCACGCGCTTAATATGGATCCGTGGAACAAGCAATTGCGCATAATGTCGGCTCTGGCTAATCATAATTTGAAAAATCACGACTTATGCCGCTCAAAACTGTGCGATTTGGCAATGCTATATCCGGAGGACGGTGAAATCGCCTGCCTTGCCGATATGACTTTCAATATGCCGGATTTGAAAATTCCGCTCACTTCCGATCTGAAGAAAAGCACGTCCGATTATTACGTTCCGAAATTTTTGGAAGAAGTCGCGGCGTTGGGCAGTATGAAGGAGGTAGAGCGCGAATACGACGGCGACGATTCTTTTTACGACAGGATGATGGCGTTCTTCGCTTCCGGACGGGGCGAGTACGTTATAAAAATCGTGCCGGCGATTGCCGCAAACAGGCGACTTCGCCCCATACTCCGCGAGCTGATGGTCAAGGCGAACGTTCCGGTTCAGCTTAAAATAGACTGTATGGCGGCTCTTTTGAAAAACGAAAAAAAGCGCGAATTTGCAGTTCAGCTGAGCGATAACGCGGTCGAGTTTACTAAAGTAAAAATGCCCAAGTGCGAGGAGGGCGTCGGCGTGTACCGTATTGCAAGATCGGCGCTGGCGTTTGCTTCGCTGTCGCAGTTCGAACAAAAGATGCTGGAAAATCTCGCTCGGATGATTCAGCGTAATCCTACGGCTCTCGGCGTGGAAAAGGACGAGCGGATAAACGCGGCTTGGCTGCTTTTATTGACTTTTGGCAGCGAGGCTACCTTTTTTGCGGATATGCTGGGCGTTTCCCTGCGAAAAGTGATGGAAAAAGCGAGTTTGTGGTCGGACGACGCGTCCGAAAAACAAAACGAGGAGAGTAAAAATGATTAACTTTGACGAAAAATTTCATAATTATTACGAAAAATGGTTGAAAGCAAACAAAGGCAAGTTTACCGCCGATCAGCTGGAGGATAAACTGCCCGAGGTGTACGAACAGTGGCTTGGCTCTTTCGACGCGGAGCTCGGAAAGTCTGCGGCGGAGTATCTTCGCTCGTTGTCCGACGAGCAGATCGCAGTAGAATTTATAAATTCTTTTTCGGATGACGGCGATCCGTCCGGCGCTCTTATCGACGAGTTCGAGCAGCGCGAGAGTTGTAGCGCTAAACTGACCGAGATTTTACGCGGAGACTATTCGGACGAAATAAAAATGCACGCCGCAAATATGCTTGCCGAAACGGGAAAGGCGGAAAACGCGATTGACGTTTTTGTCGAATGGATACTGTCGCCTTGCGTTTCCGCTTCGCTTCGCGACGTAGCGGTGGAAATAGCCTCCGAATATGCGGACAAAGCCAAGGACGCGTTGATAAACGGAATAGAAAACGCCGATTTCGACACCAAAACGCTGATAGCCGAAGTGCTTGTTCGCGCCGGAAAGGATGAAAAAACGTTTTGCCTGCTTACCGAGCTGTTCAAATCGGGTAAAAACACCGCTTTGTTTGCGGGTTACTTGGGTAAGTACGGCGACGAGCGCGCGGCGGCGATGCTGTATAAAGCGCTGGACGACTGCAACTACCTGGAATTTACCGAGATACGCAACGCAATAGAAGTGCTGGGCGGAGTGGTGGACGACGAGTACCGCGATTTTACCGACGACGAGTATTATAAAGCGATTAAGAACTTAAAATAGAGGGACGCGATGAAACAGATAAAACTTGACGACGTTAAAAACAATAAAGAGTTTGCCGCACTGATCGACAGGGCGAACGTTAATCTTGAAAAGATGGGCTACACCGAGCACGGAATACGCCACGTGGGATACGTTTCGAAAACCACCGCCAATATTCTGCGCGAGACGGGTTGCGACGAGCGAACGGTGGAACTCGGTGCGATCGCCGGCTGGATACACGATATAGGAAACGCCGTAAACAGGCATAATCACGGACTGACCGGTGCGGTAATGTCAATGCCTTTGTTGGAAAAAATGGGTATGGATATGGGCGAAATTTCGGTGATTATCGCGGCGATCGGCAATCACGAGGAACAAAGCGGAGTGCCGGTCAACGAAGTCAGTGCCGCTCTCATTCTTGCCGATAAAAGCGATACGCACCGTTCGAGAGTGAGGAGGAAGAACTTTAATTTAAACGACATTCACGACAGGGTGAATATGTCGATAAAGAAGAACTTCCTTTCCGTAAACGACGCGGAAAAGACGATAAGACTGGGAATAATAATGGATCACGAAATGTCGTCCATAATGGATTATTTCGAGATATATCTGTCAAGAATGATACTTTGTGAAAAAGCCGCCCAGTTTTTGGGATATAAATTCGAACTCGTTATCAACGGAAGCGTGATAAACAACCAGCAGGCGAGAATAGGCTCGGTAAATCCTTCAGTGGATAAACCGGTTAGCGAAGACTGAAAAGGCGCTGTTTTTTGGCAAAATCAAGTAAAAACGCAAAAATAAAGTACTATGCGTGACATAGTACTTTATTTTTGCAGTATTATCCTTT
>JBJFAC010000085.1:0-5983 GCA_051887715.1 Candidatus Neoclostridium sp. | reverse complement strand
TCGGGCGTGCGGTGCGCCGAATATATATGCGTTTCGTACGGTACGCCGAACGCTTTAAGCGTTTCCACGGCTTTTTGTACCACGGGAAGATCGCTGTCACTGCCCATAACTATGCCAACTTTTTTATTCATAAGTAACCTCCTGAAAAACCAAAAAGGGCGCACTTACTCCTCGATACGGATAAGTGTGCCCAGACGGTCGGCTTAAAAGAGCGTTCCGAATGCTCTCATTAAAACAACTTCCCGTTCCATTGCGTTCGCGCATAAACCGTCAGTAGCGGGGAGCATTTATTAACGGTCGTATTTTACCATATCGGCGGCGTATTGTCAAGCGTTTTAAGCGCCTTTGCCTGCGCCGTTCCCCGACCGCCGTCTTTACCAAGCGATAATTTTTCCTCCGTAAATGATTGTTTTCCCTCCGTAGAAATCAAAAAAGTCTTTTGCTGCAATCAAAAAAGCCTTTTAAAGAAAAAAGACGGGCGTTTTTGCTCGCCCGACGCTCCCTATTTCGTTATGATTATTTTCCGCCTTTTTATCTTGCTTTCGTCCTGTAATCGCGAAAACAAAAGTCGCTTTCGATTATTCTTTATAAAAAACGATCGGGTTGCCCAAAGACAGAGATAATACGCATTTTACACAGAGCACCACGTCTTCCTCCCCTGCGGGAACGATTTCTACACATTCAAAACTATAATTGTCTATCATAACTCTGTGTTCATTGTCGTCGATCAAAGCAACAAGCTCCGAATTGTTTTTCAATTTTCCAAGTTCTCGCCAGACTCCCCACAAAGAACCGCTCTCGTCGCTTTTATCCGAAATGAATAACTTTACCTTCATCAGACACCCAACTATTGTATTTTTTCTTTTTATTATCAGTCTGCGCATAAATATGCTCCCTTATAATTTATTCGTCTTTATCATATCAAAAAGCTTCAGATATGTCAACCGTTTTATTGTTAAATTCGTATCCGTTTTGTCTCACGTTTGTTTTTCCAACACGGGAAATAGCAAAAAGCACAAGACGCTACAATATCTCGTGCTTTTTCGTACTGCAAAGATGGTGGACCAGCGCGGAGTTGAACCGCGGTCTTACCGTCGTAAGAAAGGCTTTCTACACGTTTAGTTTGCGTTTGGTTTCGGGAAAAAGCTTCCGCAAACGAACTCTTTTATCCCACGCCTTCGTTAGTCCCGCTCCGGCGGCAGAAGGTTAAACCGACGAAGCGATACCCCACTTTTAACGACGTTTCTTTCAAAGCCGTGGGCAACCGAGAAAGAAACGGTGCTTAATAACTATTAAGCAGCGAGCGCTACGGGAGCGCTGTTGATTTTGCTATTGTTAGCGTTTAAATTTAGGTTTCGTTTTTGACGGAGCCGAACCTCCGACGTGCTTTTCCGTTCCGCAGACGGCAATCGATGCCGTTACTGGCCCGTACTTTTATATTATATCATATCCGGCGGCGTTTTGTAAAGTCCTTGCGGAAAAATAACGCCTTTTTTCGCTCTTTTTGCCGAAATACTCCGTTACTTACGCCAAACCGAGCGGTTTTTCTCCGAAAGCCGTGCTTTCCGCTCCGTTTTTCGCCTTCCGATAGCCGCGTTATTTACGCCGGATCTGCCGTTACAGTCAAATGAGTTATTGTTCGGCAAGCAGGCTGCGCGCGGATTGTTTTTTCTCGTCGCGCTTTACCACTACGAACAGCCAGACGGCGCCGATTACGAACGTGATAGCCCAGGACAGCGGATACAACAGGTACAAAAACCACAACTGCTTGTACAGCGGGAACACGGCGTATATCCAAAAAATTCTGAAAGCGCACGTGCCCACGAGCACGATCAGCATCGAGGTGATCGAATAGCCCGCTCCTCTTAGCGCGTAGGTGACCACTTCCATAATTCCGTCCAGGAAATACAGTCCGGCAATCAGCAGCATTTTCTGAAAAGCGTACTCGATTATCCTTTGCGTGCTTTCGGGCGACGCGCCGGAGTTCATAAACAGCTTGCACAAGGGCTCGTGAAACAAAAGAGCCGCTCCGCCCAGTGCGATACCGGCGATCGTGACGAACGCCAACGTTATCCACACGCATTTTTTAATGCGCTTATAGTCGTGAATACCGTAGTTTTGCCCGACTGCGGTAAGAGCGGTGGCGCTTATGCTGTTCATCGTCGCGTATATATAGCACTCTATCTGCGAGGAAAGAGCGCACCCGTTTACCACTTCGCTGCCGAAGTCGTACACGGCGGCCTGCAACAGCACGTTAGAGATATTGAACAGGGCGTTTTGTATTCCCGTCGGCACGCCCAGCCGCAAAATATCTTTAAGCGCGCGACCGTTTACGCGCAGTCTTTTAAAAGACAGTCGGATAAAGCCCTTGTTCCTCAAAAGCGCAATCACTACCATTGTCGCGGAAACCGCCTGACTGATCACGGTGGCTATCGCAACGCCGGCAACACCCATATTGAAAATTACTACGGCGATCAGGTTTATTATCACGTTGAGAACGCCCGCCGCGGTAAGATATATCAGCGGCCGCTTGGTATCGCCCGTAGCGCGCATCATTGACGCGCCGAAATTGTATACCATAATAAACGGACAGCCCAGAAAAAATATTTCCAGATAAGTAGCCGCGTCGTTTAACTGCACGGACGGCGTGCCCATCAGCACCAAAAGCTTACGGGCAAAGAAAAAGCCTATCGCTCCGAACGCCGCGCCCGTAATAACGCTTATCGTCATCGAGGTGTGCAAAACGGCGTCGCCGTACTCGGAATTTTTTGCGCCGAACGCTCCGGCAAGCACTACGCCCGCGCCCACCGACAGTCCTATCCCGATATTGGTGATAAGCGCGTTGAGCGCTCCCGTGGAGCCCACCGCTCCCACCGCGTCGTTGCCGACGAACTTGCCCACGACCATCATATCCGCCGAATTGAACAGAAGCTGCAAAACCGACGTCAGTATGAGGGGAACGGCGAAGGCGATTATCTTTCCGAACAACTTGCCTTCGGTCATGTCTATTTCGTGTTTTTTAAGGGCTTTTTCAGCCATTTTTCTCTCTCCTTTCCGAATCGACGAAAGTTATTACATTCTAACACAATAAAACTCTTTTGGCAAGTAAAATCGCCGAAAATAAATATTATGATACCGCTGTGAAAAACCTTGCGGTTATAATGAATTTTTATGCCCTCCGACAACGACGGTAAAGAGGCGTTAAGACGAAAAGCCGCGTTTATGCCGAAGCTTAAAGTAACTTCGGTTCGCCGCGCCGCATAAAAAGCATTATGAAAATTTACGTATACGCAATCTGCAAAAACGAGGAAAAATTCGTAAAACGCTGGATGGACGCGGTAAGCGAGGCGGACGGAGCGATAGTGCTGGACACGGGCTCCTCCGACGGCTCGGTCGAAGCGCTGAAAAGTCTGGGAGCGACGGTCGAAAGCAAAGTCGTCGAGCCGTGGCGGTTCGATACGGCGCGCAATCTCGCTCTTTCGCTGGTGCCCGACGACGCGGACCTGTGCGTTTCGCTCGATCTCGACGAGGTAATACAGCCGGGCTGGCGGAAAAAAATGGAAGAATGCGCCGAAAAAAACGAGCGCGCAAACCTTTTCGCGTGCTATTACGTCTGGTCGCAGACCGCGGACGGAAGCGACGGCGTCAGCTTTTTCATAAAGAAAACGCACAAAAGACGCGGTTTTTGGTGGAAAGGCGTCGTGCACGAGGTGGTAACGCCTCTTCCTGGTACGCCGCTCGTCGAGGCGGTGGCGGACGGCGTTAAGATAGTCCACAAGCCGGACGACGAAAAGTCGCGCTCTCAGTACCTGCCTCTGCTCGAACGGGCGGTGGCGGAAGAACCGCAAAACGATCGCAACGCCTTTTACCTGGGCAGAGAATACTTTTTTTACGGCAGATACGCCGACTGCGTGCGCGCGCTTGAACGCCATCTGTCGCTTCCGACGGCGAAATGGGACGAGGAAAGAAGCGCGTCGAGGCGCTATCTTGCCGCCGCGCACGAAAGACTGGGCGACGACGCGAACGCGCACAAAAACTATCTTCTCGCCGTGGGAGAATATCCGTTCTGCCGCGAAAGCTGGCTGGCTCTTGCAAAATACTACTACAAAAAGCACGACTCCGCCGGCGTGATCTTCGCCGTAAAGCAGGCGCTGAGTATTCTAAGCCGCTCGGCTTCCTATCTCAACGAGCCCGAAAGCTTTTCGGCGCTGCCGTTCGATCTGCTTTCGATGGCGTACTACGAATCCGGCGACCTCAAAAACGCGCTTGCCGCCGCCGAGAACGCGCTGGCGCTTGCTCCGAACGACGAGCGCATACGCAAAAACGCGGAATTTTTCCGGAAAAACGTTTAGCCCTTCATACGCCGCACTAACGTCTTCCGAACGTATAAACAGCAAAATATGGGAAAGAAATAGCCCGATATGACAAGAAAAAGTAAAAAAACGGTGCTATTATATAAATAACTTAAATTTCGGAGGAAATAGGAAAATGGCAACTATAAACGGTCTTGACGCGTACAAAAACGCGCCGAAAGCCGAACAAACCGTAGACGCAAGCAAAAAATTGCGCGTTGGTATTATCGGAACGGGATGGATCGCGGAAGCGCATGTAAACAGCTATCTGAAACAGCCCGACGTGGAAATCGTGGCGGGCGCGGATCTTATTCCGGGCAAAGCCAAGGCGTTTTTTGAAAAATTCGGCTTGGAAAACGTCAAAACCGACTATAAAGATCACGCGGAAATGATCGCTGACAAGAGCCTTAAGCTGGACGCGGTCAGCGTTTGCACCTACAACCGCACGCACGCGGTCTGCACGATAGACGCGCTTAACGCAGGACTTAACGTACTGCTTGAAAAACCGATGTGCGTCACGCTCGAAGAGGCGGTCGAAATCGTCAAAGCCGAGAAAAAGAGCGGCAAGGTACTGTCCATCGGCTTCCAGCCCCGTCTCGACGAGAATATGAAGATGATCAAAAAAATCGTCGAAAGCGGAGAACTGGGAAAGGTTTATTACATTCAGACGGGCGGCGGCAGACGTCGCGGCATTCCCACCCCCTTCGGCACTTCCTTTATAGAAGACAAAACCGCAGGTCTGGGCGCGCTTGCGGATATAGGTTGCTACTCGCTCGATATGGTGCTGAACGCGATCGGCTATCCCAAGCCCCTCACCGTCTCGGGCTATAAATCGGATTTCTTCGGAAAAGACCGCGCATACTGCGGCTACGGCGCTCATCCCGAATACGCGGATAAATTCGGCGTGGACGACTTTGCGGCTGCTTTCATCCGTCTCGAAGGCGACGTGATCCTCGACTTCCGTATCGCCTGGGCAATGAATATCGACACCCCCGGCGACACCATCATTCTCGGCACGAAAGGCGGTCTGCGCATCCCCTCCACCGACTGCTGGAACGGTACCGTGGGCGGCCCCATGAAGATCTATCACGAGGTTTGCGGACAACAGACCGAAACGGTCGTTCCGATCATTCCGCAAACGCCCGGCGTTTCGCTGTTCGACAAGAAGATCCGTTCCTTCCTCGACGCAGTCAAGAACGGCACTCCCGCGCCCGTGCCCACCAGCCAGATCATCTATAATCAGGCTATCCTGTCGGGCATCGCTCAGTCGGCAAACGAAGGCAAGGAAATAAAGATCGAAATTCCCGAACTCTGATTTTCGCCAAATAACGATTCGGGTTAAATAACGTTTCAGTCGAAAAAAGGACTTCTTTTACGCCGGTTTAATAAAAACGAACGATCGGAAAAATAAACGGCAGAAAAAACCGCTTGAAATAACCGCATTTTGATAGAAAAATCAACCGAAAAAAGTTACAAAACCCGACTTGTTATGTGCAGTTCCCATAGGGATTAATAATTTATAATAAAAGTATAGCACACTATACTTCACCAAAGGTGAAACGTAGTGTGCTTTTCTTATCCACAAAAGAATTAAAATCAAGTTATATTTTTAGCCTTATGGCTAAAAGTGA
>JBJFAC010000084.1:0-6003 GCA_051887715.1 Candidatus Neoclostridium sp. | reverse complement strand
CACAGATCGCAAGAGCGACGCCAACCACTATCAATTTAATTATTGACGATGTCTTCTTCATTCTGTCCTCCAGATTAACTCGGATTATATTATAGCTGATTGCGCAAAAATAGTCAAATAAATACGCATAAATCGCTAAAAAATTTGCATAAAAGATTATTCTGCGGTCTGATTTTCAACACAATTGACCGCAATAGCGCATTCTATGCGTTTGCGCATAAGCTCACAGCTGAGTTCGTACGGCTTGTTGATGTTTCCGCCGTATTTGATTGCGTTTGCCGCACAGCCTCCGCTGCAATAGTATTTAGCCCAGCATTTCGAGCATTTTTCCTTTTTAAGAAGATTGTTTTCGGCGAAATACGTGGGAATACGCGCGTCAAACGTACCGTCCAGAACGTTGCCGATAACGTAATTTCCGTCACCGTCGAACTGATGACAAGGATATATATTCCCGTTAGGAGCGACCGCAATATAATCGTTGCCTGCTCCGCAACCGACAAGGCGTTTGGACTCGCACGGACCGTTGTAAATGTCCAGCATAAAGTGGAAAAAATTGAACCACTTATCGCCTTTTCTGCGCTCCACATACGCTTCGGCAAGACGGTCGTACTCTTCTTTCAGACGAGGAATATCTTCTTTTTTTATGGCAAGCTTGTGTCCTTCCGGAAGCACTACCGGTTCTATGGACAGTTGATCGAAGCCGAGATCGTTCAGATACAGCACGTCGCTTGCAAAATCCTTGTTGAGAGCGGTATACGTTCCGCGAATATAGTATTGCCCTTTACGCAGCTGTTTGAAACGAAGAGCGTTTTTAACGGCTACGTCGAACGAGCCTTGTCCGCCTGCGGTTTTCCTCACGCAATCGTGAACGTTTTTGCGCCCGTCTATGCTGACGACGACGTTATACATTTCTTTATTGAAAAACTCGGTGATCTCGTCCGTGAGCAGCATCGCGTTGGTAGTAACGGTAAAACGGAAATTCTTGCCGTGCTCCTTTTCTATCGAACGCGCATACTCCACCGTCTTTTTTACAACGTCGAAATTGAGAAGGGGCTCGCCGCCGAAAAAGTCTACTTCGAGATTTCTCCTCGTTCCGCTTTTATCGATCAGCAAATCTATGGCTTTTTTCGCTACTTCAAAGCTCATGTTTTCGGCTTTGGTGTTGTACGAGCCGCCGTCCGCAAAGCAATACTCGCACCTTAAATTGCAAAGATGCGAAACGTTGAGACACATCGATTTAACTATGCCGTTATATTTGGCGGGAGCATGCTCGCCTTCCGGAGAGAACAGCATACCCGCTTTTTCAAGCTGATCTATTTCCTGCGCGGCGTCGGCTATCTCCTGCGCGGAATAGCATAAAAATTCTCCCTCCGAAATGGCGTCGGGAGAAATTTTTTTTCCGATTAGTTTTTCGGTCAGCGCGTCGATCTCGTAAATCGAGCCGCTCTCAACGTCAACGAGAAAAACTTTCCCGAGACAGTGAAAAGTGTGTACCATTATTTTTCTTCTTTAATTACTCTGTTGATTTTCTTCTGTTCGCAAGCCTGATTGCCGACGGTGCAGCTGGTTTTGCAAGCCGACTGACAGCTGGACTGGCATTCACCGCAACCGGTTCCCTTGTCTCTGCAGATAGTTGCCTGAGCAACGACTTTGATATGTTTCATAATAATTGCCTCCAACGTAAATTATGTTTGATAATATTATACTAAAAATAACGACGTTTGGCAAGTATTTTGATTGCGTTAAGCGTTTTTTCTATCTTTCTTTTTTTACGTTTACCGTAATTATGCCGCCTATAAGCCCCGTAACGCCGCCCAGCACGCAATCGTTAAGCAATTTTATGCCGAAATCAAAGTTGCCGGAAAACGCCGAAAACACAAAAAACGCGACCAGCACGTACAATATGCCGAATAAAAAACCTCGCAACCAGCCGTTCGGTCTTTTCGTAAAGCATATAAGCATAGCCGCGATCAAAGATACGCATTTGATAATCTGATTGACTATCGGTATATATTCGGTTTCAACGCTGCAAAAACGCACTATTACCGCAAATATAAGTACGAACAGCATAGTCAGTATTACCGCCACTATCAGAGCCCTGACAAACTCCCAAACGCCGCCACTCTTCCCGTTCAACGTCTTTTCCATAATAAAAACCTCCACATAA
Organism: Candidatus Neoclostridium sp.; assembly: GCA_051887715.1. GTDB lineage: Bacteria > Bacillota > Clostridia > Christensenellales > Pumilibacteraceae > Neoclostridium. Next base: position 3,836 of record JBJFAC010000084.1, on the reverse strand, counting down.
GTAAATTATGCAGAGGCTTGTCTTAATAGACTTCGTAATCGATTATTGTTGATCTTCGGCGGCGTTGTCGGTCGTTTCTTCCTCTTTGGTCTGTGCTTCCGTCTGAGCGGTTTCTTCCGTCTGAGCGGTCTCTTCCGTCTGAGCGGTCTCTTCCGTCTGAGCGGTTTCTTCGGCGGTGTTATTGTCGTCGAGAGTGCGGTATACCGCGCGGATATCGAAGGTGAGCGTGCAGGGTTCCTGATCGCTTCCGGTGCGGATCACGACGTAAGTATCGACGGGCGAAATCTCGTTGACTTCAACGATGGTACCTTTAATGCCGCACGACATAAGCACTTTATCGCCGGGCTTCAGGTTTTTAAGGCGATCCGCTTCCGCTTTACGCTGTTTTTTGGAACTGAAGTAATTGAATACAAACATACCGATGAGCAGAACTACGCCTACTATCAGAATGACGATCATTGAGGTGTTGCTCTCCGTCGCTGCAACGATTGTTGCTAATAAATTTAACATATTTAATGCTCCTTGTTTTTTTCTATATATTAGCACATTTTCAGGCAAAAAGCAAACGATTAAAGCGATTGCTTGCGTATTTTCTATATTTTTTCAATTATTTCTTCCCTTACACAAAAAATTTCACGCAATTTCTTTCTTAATCTCGCGTCCGTGACGCTGCTTTTAATTACTACCTTTTCGGGAGCGATGTCTATAAGGCTTAACAGCATTTGCTCCGCGCTGTAATAATTGACGCTGGTTTTTTCGGCGTCACAGCAAACCACGTAAGCGGGGCCCGACTTGTTTACGGATATCACCTTGCTTCTCGCCTCTATCCCGCTCAGAAGGAATTTCAATATAACGTTAAAGCTTTCTTCCTCACGCACCAGATCGGCGTTATCGAGTATCAGTCCTGCAGATTCTCGCCATTCGCCGCGCAGATCGCGAAGAGTAAAATTGTAAAAGCCGTCAAGATTGAAATCGCCCGAAAGCCGCAAATTATCCGCTACGTATTTTCGCTCCGGCGTAACGTTAAACGACGACAGCGTGTTTACGAGCATATCGCGCGATATGGGATCGCAAAACCGTATATTCAGCGCGTTAATAAAATACATACGCTTTTCAAGCGCAGTAAAAAGATCTATTATCGCGTTACGAATACAGCTCCTGATTTCGTTTTTATTCGCCTGTTCTGCGGCAAAACACACCGAACGCCGGTTACCGTCCGTATGTTCGGCAAAAACCCCGCCCTTTTCGCGTATCCCGTCGCCCAGGGCGTCCAATAAGAACTCTATCCAATACGCGTATTTTTTATCCGTGCTGATCCTGATCTGATACATAGCATATTCCCTAATCTATTGTATGCAATGCATTTGAAATTACGCACGATAGTCAAAAATTACTTCGGCGAATAATTTTGAAAAATTTTTTAAAAGATTGCTAAAAACAGTTGATTTTTTTTTCGGAATATAGTATTATATAACAGTCGTGACTACGAGCGGCAATTTTGTGGGAGCTTAGCTCAGTTGGGAGAGCATCTGCCTTACAAGCAGAGGGTCATAGGTTCGAGCCCTATAGCTCCCACCATTTTTATGATTGGTATGGCACCATAGCCAAGTGGTAAGGCAGAGGCCTGCAAAGCCTTCACCCCCAGTCCGAGTCTGGGTGGTGCCTCCATCAGATAAAAAGCAAGCCGAACGCGGTTTGCTTTTTATCATTTCTTTGCCCGAAAAACGTTTTCGCTTGCCCAAGTGGCGAAATGGCAGACGCAAAGGACTTAAAATCCTTCGGTGGAAACACCGTGCCGGTTCGAGTCCGGCCTTGGGCACCAAATTCGACGGAAAGTAATTACACTATTCCGTCGTTTTGTTTTTAAACGATTTTCGCAAAAAAAATTAAAAATATTTTTATTCAACTATGCGGTTTTACCGCGTAGTGTTTTCGCCTTCCTATCCGATAAACGCCTCCGCTAAAAAAGATAATCGTTTTTTCGATATAGTATAAATCTCAGATTGCGGGCATAGTCGATGCTGCCTACAAAATTACAGTTCGAGCTCTGCGCTTCCTTCAAATGCTTTATAAACCTCGTCGGCTTTCGCAATAGCGGTCAGATTAACCACGTCGCCCTTTTCGCTAATCCATTTCTCGCTGCGCATATCGCGGTATCCGCCCTTGGAAACGGGAAGCAATACGATCCGAGCGTCGACGCATTCGTAAAATTCTTCACTGTACGCGTCGCAGAAGGAATGATGCGGCATTTGAAGGATATCGCATTTCAAATCCCTGCCGTAACGCCATGCAGTTATGTTAAGAGTGCGCTCGAAAGCGTCACCCGTTATCATTGCTTTTTTATTCTTTCCCTTAACAGTAAAAATCAAGGAACAATAGTTGCAGTTTGCGGCTTTTGTATTGAGAACCGAACAGTCGTCCGGGACGTAGAGAAAACGAATTTCCGTATCGTCAACGACTATCTTTTCGCCTCTCTTCGGGCGATGCGCTTCGGCTCCCGTCGAAATGCAGATCTCGTCCATATCCCTATTTCCGTTTATTATCTCCGGCGAGGTTTTTCCGTCGCTACCGAATTCTGCCGGGAACCAATAAACTATTTTCCTTACTCTTAGCCGACTTTTCAGTTCGTCACTGTGGCTGATCGCCTGCAAACAGCCGTAATGATCCGCATGAGCGTGAGTGATGATCCACGCGTCCACCACAGGGATTTGATTGACCGCTTCTTTCTCAAGAAGCTTTAATAAACCGTCGGCATCGTTTTGTAAACCTCCGTCAATAACGATCAGCCTTCGGTTTTCGGTAACAATAACGTCGCCCATTCCCGGAGCGTGCCACACGCCTTCGTTATACGTTCCCTCGTATAAAGATTCTTTCGTACAATATTGAATAAACTTTCCCATACTTCTCCTTATTTCAAAACGAATATTATCTTTTTAGTGAAACAACTGACTACGATTGACGAATTACGTTTCCGGAGTTATTAATCGGTCGATTTCTTCCTTACAACATAACGTATGTAAATACGTCTTGCCTATCTTATTGGACGACATCAAAACGATTTTCGTTTTTGAATTTTTCAGATAACATTTTCTAATTTTCGTTTCTTCGTAGGACGTGTCCGTCAACTTACCGTCGTCACTAAGTCCCTTGCAGGATAGAAAACAAATATCCGCATTGAAATTACTTATAAAATTAACCGTGTCCTCGCCTACCAGCACAGAAGAATTCTCAATAAGCAAACCGCCCGCGACAAATACTTTTATGTGTATTTCGCTTAGCATCTGAGCAATTTTTAATCCGTTGGTTATTACTACAATGTCTTTGAATTTTTCCAAATACGGCAAAAGAAACTGCACCGTTGAAGAACCGTCTATAAAAAGAATGTCTCCGTCGTGAATATATTCTGCCGCACGCCGACACAGCTCCGTTTTTTCCTGTTCATTCTCACGCTCGCGAACGAAAAGCGGTATTTGTTTGTCCGAGCCAATAACCAAGGTCGCCCCTCCGAACACGCGCCTGATCAGTCCTGATTTTTCAAGCGCATTCAGGTCTCGCCGAGCAGTTGCCTCGGAAATGTAAAACTTTTTTACGATTTGCTTAACGCTGACCGTTTCGTATTTCTTCATATATTCTAATAATTCGTTTTGGCGTTGCGTCCCTATCATTGACAGATTCCTTCTTGATTGAATTTGATTGATTTTGATTATATTTTATCAAAGTAACGAGCGAATGTCAAGTTTTTCACCCCCTCTTGCAACTGCATTTAGCTTTGTGATATAATATGATCGTCAAAAGACGTCAATCAGGAGGTACGGCTATGAAATTAGTTGCATACG
>JBJFAC010000083.1:0-6036 GCA_051887715.1 Candidatus Neoclostridium sp. | reverse complement strand
GATCGTATGGATGTTTGCTCTCTTCAGACAATTGTAAGAGCGCACGGACAAATCCATATCTTCGATGCTCATTTCTAAAACTTTCTTTTTGGTGTCGCCTTCCGTGCAGGTGAGAATGTTGGTGTTCTTGAACGCGTCGCACAGGTTGACGAACAACAGAATGTGCTCGTCAAGCGCTTTCGCCGCCAGACTCAACACTTCTTTCGCGGATAACGATCCGTCGGTTTTTACTTCGATGATCAGGCGATCGTAGTCGATGCTCTGTCCTACTCGGGTGGTCTCGACGCTGTAGCTTGCGGCTTTGACCGGAGTGAAGATCGAATCGATCGGAATATATCCTATGGGTTTGGACTCGTCTTTGTTGTTGGCTGCCACGACGTAGCCTCTTCCGAAGCCGACCGTCATATCCATTACCAGCGAGCCGCCTTCATCCATCGTGCAGATATACATATCGGGATTAAGGATTTCCACTTCGGGATCTCTCTCGATATCTCTCGCCGTTACTATTCCGGGAGTCTTCTTTTCTATGTGCAGCACCTTTTCGATGCTCTTGTCGGCATAGTCGGCTTTGATATTGAGTCCCTTGAGGTTGAGAATGATCTCCGCGACGTCCTCTTTGACACCTTTGATCGTGCTGAATTCGTGTTGCACGCCTTCTATCTGTATGCCAACGATTGCCGCGCCGGGAAGCGCCGAGAGAAGAACTCTTCTCAGTGCGTTGCCCAAGGTGATGCCGTATCCGCGTTCCAGCGGCTCGACGATGAATCTACCCTTTCTGCTGTCGGAATCGTTTTCGAGAGTGATTTTTGGTGTTTCGATTTCCATCATGATATTTGGGTTCTCCTTTTATTACAACTTATTTTCAAGAGATTCTTTTTTATAAATAATACCGGGTGGAAAATTATTACTTGGAATACAACTCGATGATCAGCTGTTCGTTAATGGTCAGGTCAACGTCTTCGCGCTTGGGCTTATCGATGACCTTGCCCACGAGGGTGTCGGTGTTGAATTCAACCCATTTGGGCATTACGATTTTCGCGCCGCGAAGCTCGGTTGCCACTTTGGTCTCCTTCTTGGTTTCTTTTACTGCTATTTCGTCGCCCGGTTTGGTCTGATAGCTGGGGATGTCCACGGTCTTGCCGTTAACGGTGATAAGTCCGTGATTGACGATCTGACGCGACTGTGCGCGCGAGCTGCCGATGCCCATTCTGTAAACGACGTTGTCAAGTCTGCGCTCGATAAGCGAGAGCATATTCTCGCCGGTGACTCCGGGCAAGCGTTCTGCTTCTTCGTAATATTCGCGGAACTGCTTTTCAAGCAATCCGTAAGCGCGTTTTGCCTTTTGCTTTTCACGCAGCTGAATGCTGTACTCGGAAGATTTCTTGCGAAGCGTTCCGTGCTGTCCGGGAGCAAACGCTCTCGATTCCATTGCGCATTTCTTGCTGGTGCATCTTTCGCCCTTCAAAAAGAGCTTCATTCCTTCTCTTCTGCAAAGCTTGCAGGATGCGTCTGTATATTTAGCCATTTATCTAACTCTCCTTATACTCTTCTGCGCTTGGGCGGTCTGCAACCGTTGTGCGGTATGGGCGAAACATCGGTGATCGCGGTGACTGCGATGCCCACGGTTTCAAGCGCTCTTATGGTGGATTCGCGTCCGGCGCCGGGGCCCTTTACGAATACTTCCACGCTGCGCAATCCGTGCTCTTTTGCCACGAGCGCTGCTTTTTCACAAGCCTGCTGTGCGGCAAAGGGAGTGCTCTTTCTCGAACCGCGGAATCCGAGCGCGCCTGCGCTGCAAGCCGCGATTGCGTTTCCCTGCTCGTCGGTAAAGGTGATCAGCGTGTTGTTGAACGACGCGTGAATGTGTACCTGTCCTTTATCTACGTTTTTGGTAATTCTCTTTTTAACTGTTTTCTTAACTGCCATAGTAACCCTTCTCCTTACTTATCGGCCTTCTTTGCGCGTCCTACGGTGCGCTTCGGACCTTTGCGCGTGCGCGCGTTCTGCTTGGTGCTCTGACCGCGAACGGGAAGTCCTTTACGGTGTCTTACTCCGCGATAGCAGCCGATTTCCATAAGTCTCTTGATGTTGAGTGCGATTTCACGGTGAAGATCGCCTTCGGTCACCACGTTCTTTTCGATATAGCTACGAAGCGCGTTTTCCTGCTCGTCGGTCAAGTCTTTGACGCGAATGTCGGGATCGACGTTCGTTGCTTCCAAAATCTTGTTTGCCAAGGGACGACCGATACCGTAAATGTAGGTAAGTCCGATCTCTACCCTTTTTTCTCTGGGCAAATCAATACCAGCTATTCTTGCCATTTTTAACTCCTGAAAAAATTTTGTGTTTTAATATCTTAAACGCATCTTCCGGCAAGCCTTGGAATGTAGACTTTGCGCCTTCCGAAACGGTATTTTTCGATATTTTCTTTCCGCTTACTTCCGTAAAGGTTTCGGCTTGACTGTTTGCCTGCGCTCCGAAAAGAGTTTTGGCAATTCGACGCGGTTTTCGCGGCTAACGCAGCTTATGTTCGGCTCGGCGGCGATCGCTTTGAAAAAACGTCCGATTGCGATCGGGGCAGCCTGCCGCGCTCTCTTATGCGGCGGAAAGGCTTTTTTGCCCGTTTCGCTATTCTATATTATATATAGGCGGTTTTTCGCCTTGATTACGGGGCGGCTTTCGCCTTGATCGGACGAGCTTGCCCGATATAACCCGTCGCTTTCGCGTTTTGCCGCGCTCTTATGCGGCGGAAAGGCACGAAAACGCATAAAATCCCCCGCATACACCAATAGCCCTATCGTTAAATAGGACTGCGAGGGCGATTTTATAACGGCCGATTAGCCTTGTCTTTGCTTGTGGTTGGGATATTTGGAACAAATAACCATTACTTTGCCGTGGCGCTTAATTACTTTGCATTTGTCGCACATGGGCTTAACCGAAGATCTGACTTTCATAATGTTCTCCTTAATTCTTATTTCTGTAAGTGATACGTCCTTTCGTAATGTCGTAGGGCGACATTTCGATTTTGACGGTGTCTCCTTCGAGTATTCTGATGTAGTGCATTCTTATCTTGCCCGAAATGGTACAGGTGACGATATGACCGTTTTCGAGCTGAACCTTGAACATTGCGTTACGCAGGCACTCGATTACTTTTCCGTCAACTTCTATATTATCTTCTCTCGGCATTAAAGACCTCCAATAACATCCGAAATTATTCTATCCGTTTGAGAACGGCTCTTACGTCGCTGTCGAGCTTAACGTCCGTGAACGTTTCTTCGGACAGTAGTTCAACGTGTTTAACGCGCTTCTGTTTGGGATTGTCGAGCTTGCGGTATTTGCCGTCGCAAAGCAGAACGAAGTCCGCATTAAGCACAGCCGTGACCAAATATAACCTTTGGGCGTCGTGTCCTTTTATACTCCTGACAACGTTACCTACCTGCATAACTCACTCCGTCGCCGTATAATTTCAACAGCGCAAATTTCACGCAAATGATATTATACCACAAAATTGTACCGTTTGTAAACTGTTTTTCGGGGTAAATTTCTCATTTTTTCAAATAAAATCAAAATTATAGGGTTAAAATCTCAACTTTATCGGCTAAAATGAGTATTGTGTTCTCGTAATGAGCGCTGGGACGGTCGTCGCGCGTGATGCACACGTCCCAGTCGTTCACCGAAACGAACTTGACTTCCGGACTGCCGGCTGTTATCATCGGCTCGATCGCCAGACAATAGCCCTCCTTAAGCACGGGACCGGTGCCCGCAATGCCGAAATTGGGTATTTCGGGATCTTCGTGCAACGCTCTGCCTATTCCGTGTCCGGTCATACAGCGGACGACTCCGAATCCGAAGCTTTCCACGTACGAACCGATTGCGTGCGAAACATCGCCCAGACGCTTGCCGACGCGGACCTGCTCGATACCCTTGAAGAAGCTGTCCTTGCAAACCTCGATCAGTTTACGTTTTTCAAAATTGACCTGTCCCACCGGGAAGGTGCGTGCGGCGTCGCCGTTGAAACCTTTTACTCTCGCTCCCACGTCGATGCTGACTATTTCGCCTTCGCAAAGAACGCGTTCGGAGGGAACGCCGTGCACTATCTCCTGATCTACGGAAATGCAGGCGGTTGCCGGAAATCCGTACAGATTTTTGAAGTTTGGCACTGCGCCTCTGTTTCTGATGAAGTTTTCCATCAGCTGATCGAGCTCCGCGGTGGTTACGCCGGGCTTCACGTAAGGCTCGATAAAACGGAGCGTATCGCCCACGATTTTACCGGCTTCACGCATACGAGCCTGTTCGTGACTGTTTTTTACCGTGATCATCAGTCTTTGATCGCCTCGAGAATTGCGCCGAATACTTTGTCTATCGGGAGCATACCGTCAACGTTAACGAGCACGCCCTGATTTTTGTAGAAGTCGATAAGCGGCGCAGTTTCGCTTTTGTAAACGTTGAGACGGGATTTGACCGTTTCCTCGGTGTCGTCCGCTCTCTGAATAAGTTTACCGTCGCATTTTTCGCACTTATCGTCTTTTTTTGTAGAAATATGATAGCTTTCGCCGCATTTCTCGCACACGCGTCTGCCGGTTATTCTGTCCACAAGCTTGTCGAGATCGACTTCGAGGTTAACTACGTAGTCGATATTTGTAAGTCTGTCCAGAGCTTCCGCCTGCGCGATAGTACGGGGGAAACCGTCAAGAAGATAACCGTTTTTGCAGTCGGGCTGGTTGATCCTTTGTTCAACTATTCCGACCACCACTTCGTCGGGGACCAGCTGTCCGCGATCGATATACGATTTAGCCTTTATTCCGAGGGGAGTTCCCTCCTTGATGTTTTTGCGGAAAATATCGCCGGTGGAAATGTGGGGAATGCCTTTTTCGGCAGCAATGCGCACAGCCTGCGTGCCTTTGCCCGCTCCGGGCGCACCCAATAAAATCAGGTTCATAAATACACCTCTTAATTTAAGCGCTTTATCCAAGCCCGTCGAAATCGGCAGACTTGGATAAAGATTTTTGATATTTGATTGTTGTTTTTCGCCCGAATTATTTCAAGAAGCCTTTGTACTGCTTCATCATCATAAGACTTTGCAGTTGCTTGTCGAATTCGAGACCTACCGATACGATAATCAACATTCCGGTTGCCGTCATGGAGTTGACCAGCGTCGTATCTCCGAACGTGAAGAACGAGAACAGCAAGCTGGGAATGAGCGCGATAAACGCGAGGTAGATTGCGCCGAACAGCGTGATACGTTTGCTTATCTTGTTCAGAAGCTCGTACGTGGGCTTGCCGGGACGAGTTCCGGGGATAAATCCGCCGTACTGCTGCAGGTTTCTTGCAACCTCGTCGGGCTTGAACTGAAGCGTTGCGTAGAAGTAGCTGAACGCGAGTATCAGAAGCGCCATTACGATGGCGTAGGGCCATTTACCTGCGCCCATGTTTTGCGTCCACCACAAGTGCAGTCCCGTATTGGGCCAGAAAATCTGACCGAGCATCTGCGGGAAGGTGATGATTGCGGACGCGAAGATTATCGGCATAACGCCGCTTGCGTTTACTTTGATCGGTATATTGGTGTTCTGTCCGCCGTACTGCTTTCTGCCCTTGATCTGCTTTGCGTACTGAACGGGTATTCTTCTTTCGGCAAGGTCCACGAAGACGATGAGACCGAAGATGAGTACTGCCATTACGATAAAGCCGAGCAACGACCAGATTGCCATTTCGTCACCGGTTGCCATTTTCTTGAAGGAAGCAACCAGCGCGATGTCTGCGGTAGACAAAATACCGATGAAGATGAGCAGCGAGATACCGTTACCCACTCCGATTTCGGTGATTCTTTCACCCATCCAAGTCGAAAACATTGATCCTGCAACGAGCATTATTACGATGCTTCCGCCGACCACCCACGCGTTTGCGAAAATCGTGCCGGTGTACATAGTGTCGGTGAGCGCTCCGGCATTGTTCCACATAACGGTAATGCCGATGGATTGTATAAGCGCAAGCACGAGCGTAACGTATCTGGTTATCTTGTTGAGCTTCTTTCTGCCTTCC
>JBJFAC010000082.1:0-6060 GCA_051887715.1 Candidatus Neoclostridium sp. | reverse complement strand
TCACCACGTATTCATAAAAGCCGGAGAGGAGCTGTGGATATTGTATCACTGCTTCTATAATCCGGAAAACAACTACGATACCAGCCACAACTTCCTCGGCCGTTGCATCGGCGCAGACCGCGCTTACTGGAAGTACGTTCCCGAGCTCGGCTACGATATGATGTTCGGTAACGGACCTACCTACAACCTGCAGCCCAAACCCGAAACGTATACCGGCTACACCAACGTTGCCAAGTACGCGAAGATCGAGGCTAACGGAGACTTCGGCGAAACGGAATCTTTAGTGGACGGAATGTTTACCGCTCAGCCCTTCTCCCGTCAATGGGAATACGGCTCGACCGAAGGCAAATTACAGATCAAACTCACCTGGGATAAGCCCGTAAAAGTCAAATCCGTATTGGTATACAACAGCGGAAGATACGATTCCACGTTCAAGTACGTTAACGCGATCAAGTTCAAGCTTTACGAAAAGCCTGCTTGGTACACCAAGGAAGAGTATAACGGATATTGCTACATCAAGAACCTGCCCACGTTTGCGAACGACTACGACGATATCGATACCGTCGTCAGAAAGGGCGCGAACGCTTTGGCGGAATTCGACGAAATCACTATTACCGAAATGCTCATCACCATCGACGCCGAAGAGGGAGCGAACAAATACACCACCGAAAACGGCATCACGATGGAAGATAATTATTTCGCGATCAGACTTGCCGAGTTGTACGTTATGGGCAACGTGGTCGGAGAATAAGGAGGAGCGACAATGAAAAAAGCGTTAAAAATATTGCTTATCGGTTTACTTTCCGTTCTTTGCATCCTTTCGGTTGTTGCCTGCAATCAGAACAATACTCCTGCGGGTGATCCCGAAACCGACGAAACGTTCGAGTACGACGGAACGTACGAACGTGAAAACACCGTTGCGTTCGGCTATGCGCCCGACCTCGAGGACGTCGTTATTGACGGTCATTTCGACGAGGATATATGGCAGAACAAAAAGTGGTACACCAACTATAAGATCGAAAACCCGAACTTTAAGTTCGAGGTAACCACTCATATGACCGACGGCGGACTTTATATCGCCGCAAAATCCAACGACAAGGGCATATTCTTCAGCGGTAGAAACTATTACTTCTACAACACGCACGTAAGACTGTATTTCCCGCAGTTCGGAGCCAGAATTTACGATATTGACGTAAACGGACTTCCGCCCACTCGCGATACCGTCAACGTTCGCTCCCGTTACGAAGGACAGCTCAACACCAACGGCGGCGGCGAAGGCTTCTTCGTGGAGGGCTATTTCACCTGGGAGCAGCTCGGAGAGTCCAAGCGCCCCGAAGAGCCCGTGCTTTTGCTTCCGTCTTACTATTGGGTAACCAAGCCTAATACCTCAAACCACGTGCTTTTGTCCACGTTCGTCAGCGGCAACGGTTCGTCCGCACAGGCGCTCAAATTCGACGAAAACGGTTATATCGACGCCGACGACGAAAACGCGCAGGTGGGCAGCCACGCGTACGGCTTGGGTAAGACCAACGGCTGGAAGGTGGAAAACCCCGGCGAGGAAAACGAAAAGGTTATCGCCAACAACACCTACGGAAAAGGATACGCAAAGGCGATCTTCTTCCGCAATATGCGCAGCAACAGATATATGCTCAAAACCAGAGTTACCGTATACGGAAACGAAGGAACGGGCAGAGCCGGCTTGCTTATGTACTGCGATAACGTCAACTACCGTGCGTTCGCCATCGAGCTTACCAGCGATACGCTCGTGAGAGGAAAGCTCACCTCGTTGCCGATAAGAGGCTACACGAACTATCCCGCAAACATCACAAGCACCACCGTGTTCGCAAACGAGCCGGTCAGCACCGAGAACGGCAGACAGCCCAATCAGTTCGACCTCACCGTATTTGCAAACGCAGGTAATATGTACTACCTCGTAAACGATAAGTTCGTATATTCCGAACAAGCCGTTTACATTCAGGACTCGTTCGCAGGCTTCTATGCTTACAACGCGGACGTCGAGTTCACCGATTTCGAGGCTAAGGCGTTCGCCGACGAAGAGACTCTTAAAGAGGCTATTTCCGAGTACGTTTACACTGTAGAAATCAAAAACGAAAAACAGAGCTGGGCAAACGCAACGCTTTCCCAGATCGCAACCGAAAACAGCGGTAACGGCACCATCGACGTCGATATCGTATTCCGTGCTCCCAGAAAGATCAGCGATGAACTTTACAAAGTTTACGGAGTCAAGTCGATCATAATGAAGGACGTTAACACCGGCGAAGAGTACGATCTTACCGACGACTTCAAAAAGAACGCGGTTGCAGGACATTACACCGTAAAGAACATACCGGGCAACGTAATAATTACCGTCGACGGATCCGAAACCGACTCCAGAATCGAAAACGGCGAGCTGGCAGTCGTTAAGGCGGGCGTTATCGAAAAGCAGACCGGCGACGGCGTTTCCGGCGCAAGCGTTTCGCTGTACGGCACAAGAGCGGAGGATAGATACGATATTCTCACCGAAACGCTCAAATACAATCCCGTTGACGAAAACGGAGAAATTCTTAAAGACGAAAGCGGCAGAGATATAACCAGATACTTCGACGGCTATTTCACCGCCCGCGTGCTTAAAGGATCCTCCTGGACCTTCGATGTTACCAAGACCGGCTATCGTCCTCTTCTCGACCAGCAGATTAACGGCGGCGCGGTGGTAAACGAGGATATGGGAAGCAACGATCCGTACGACTTCCAGCAGTTCCTTATGACTTCCGCAGTCGTTGGCGGCGTGGCAAGATCTGCCGATGACGCAAGATACGACGAAGAAAGCGGCGAGTACGTTTCCGCAGGCGACTTCTCCGTCGCTTCCGCTCCCGGCATCTACTGGGATCTCAGCGATGAAGAAAACGGCAAGGTAGTGTTTACGTCTACCAACACCGGTTCGTCTAACATATTCTACTCCGGTAAAACGGCGGCTGAATATCAGGTGGCGTACGTAGAGCTTACCAACCAGACCGACTATATGGCGTTCTCGTCCATAGAGGACGACCCCGGCGTCGGCTTCACGATCAGATCCAATTCGGGATCCGTGTTCTGCGGCTTGCGTCAGACCGGCGTGCGTATTCTTCCCACCAGCAATTGGGCGGATCACATCGACATCAACGGACTTATCAATCCCTCCTGGAAGGGCGGTATTGCAAAAATCGACCGTAACGACGGAGGCAGAGTTGTAGGCGTTCCTACCATCGGCAACGGCAGCGTTAACCGCGTTCCCGTCGACGGTCAGACCTTCACGACCAGCTTCCTTATAATCCGCCGCGGCGGCAACGTATATCTGTACGCTTCCGACGGCAGAGCGGGACTCACCGAAAACAGCACGGCAGAAGAGCTGCTTGAAAAGATGGAACCCTTCTATCACGGATATATTCCGCAGGCTCAGGGCGTTGCGGCGCTCGGCTTTGCAATCACCGTCAGCTACAATCTCCGTATGGACTTTGAGAATTACTGGATCCTCGCAGGACAGGAAGCGGCAGGTAAATTCGCAGACGAACTCATTTCCAACGAAATGAAGGTCGAAGGTAACAGCGAAGGACTCGTGGACATCCGCAGCGACGGCTTGCTCAGCTATAACGCAGAGACCGGCGAGGGCAGAATTGCTTCCGACTCCAGCATCAACTTCGTTGCAAAACAGGATGTCGAACCCGGCAAAGCCATCTCGGTTTCCGTAAACGGCGCTTGCGTATATCTCAGCCGGAAAAACGACGTTGCAACCTTCGCAATGGGTGCGGATAAAGGACTTGTCAACATCAAGGTAGAGGTTATCGACGCAGGTACCGTAACCGGTACGCTTGTATGCGGCGACAAAGCCTTCCCCAATACCAACGGCAGCATAATCGATCCCGACACCGGCAAAGCAGTCGCTACCTTCGTCACCGATCAGAGCGGTAAATTCAGCGCACTCGTCGAAAAGAACCGCACCTTCTATCTGACCGCGAACGTAAACGGCTACGCTATGGAAAAGCAGAAGGTGCTCGTAACCGGCAGCACTCAGAACCTCGGCGCTCTTGAATTCGTCAAGCTCAACGTGGGCGACAGAGTGGGTACGTTCACTACCACCGGCGGTATGGAATACGGCATCGACTACGAGAACTACAACGGCGCATACGCTCATTGGGAAACCGACAGCGTGGGCGACGCAATGCTTACCATCAATCCTCAGTACAACAACAGACAGGACTTCGTTCTTTCGTTCAACTACGTCCGTTCTTCGGCGGCGGCTAACGGCGTGACCAAGACTACCGACGAATCCGACCTCGGTTTGGGCATCGTGCTCAGCGGCGACGACGCTTCCTACTATCAGTACCTCAACATCGGTACCGGTTACAGATTCCTCCGTCCCAGCTGGGCAGGAAGATTAGAGCAGCGCGGCATCGGTAACGTTAACATCGCAAACGCAAACGTACCTCTTGACAACTACGCTCAGATCAAGATAATCAAGAAAGAAGGAATGCTGTACCTCTTCACGAAGTATAAGAAGGACGCAAGCTACAAGCTCATCGTTGCTCATCGTCTCGTGAACGAAAGCGGCATCGAAGTGCTTCAGGGACAGGTTGCATTCGCAATCAAGATGACCGTAACCTCCGGCAAGTATCTCAACCTCACCTTCTTCGATATTAAGGTGGAAGACTTCAACGAGGAAACCGCGGCAGAGATCTACTCGAACGTCACCGTAAATCAGGCTCAGGGCGGTAAAATCGCCGTTGAGGGACAGTCTTCGGATAAGTTCCGCATCGAAAGCGGCGCAAAGCTGTCGCTCACCGTCACTCCCGATGAGGAGAAGAAGGTATCGTCCGTGCTCGTAAACGGCTTCGCTCAGGATCTCGGCGACTACAAGGGCGGCGTGCTCAAGATCGACGTAACCACAAGCGGCAATACCACCATTACGGCTACTTACACCGCAGTCACTTACGAAACCAAGATCGAGAACATCGCAACCAACCAAACGAACGCAAGAAAGGTCAAGATCACCGATCAAAACGGCAATTCGACTTTGATCGACATCGTTCAGATGGAAAGCAAGTATAACGAAAGCAACGCCTTTATGAGCAAGACAAACTACTCCGTAAGCTTCTATCTGCCGAAAGGAAAGTACACGATCGCTCTGTGCGACGTGGCAGGCTCCGCAATCGGTAAGACTTACGAGGTGGAAGTCTGACGGCGTTATCCGTTAACGAGAAATCGATAACGTGCTGACGGCAACTTCACAAAACGACAAACCCCCGACGGAAATACTCCGCCGGGGGTGTTTTTATGCTCGTTTT
The DNA here is from genome assembly GCA_051887715.1 of Candidatus Neoclostridium sp. GTDB lineage: Bacteria > Bacillota > Clostridia > Christensenellales > Pumilibacteraceae > Neoclostridium. The sequence continues at coordinate 742 of JBJFAC010000082.1, read as the reverse complement.
CCCCGTTTCCCCCTGCCCCTTTAATTTCCCTTCTTTCCCCATTTGCCACCCTCCGCGTGTGTTATTTCCCCATTAGCCACCCTCCGCGTGTGTTATTTCCTATTTTGCCTCCCTCCGGGAGGGAGGGGGACCGCGTCAGCGGTGGAAGGAGCCCGCGACTAATAAAAAATATCCTTAAAAGAAAAACTGTAAGGGCGACCATCGGTCGTCCGCAAAAAGATAAACCCTTGTATGTGTCGGCACCGCTCGTCCTTAAATCGTTATTCTTTCGTGCCAGCCATAACACCGCCCTCTTATTTGTAGGGGCGAGCATTGCTCGTCCTGATTTACCATATATTAAAACCACGATTTATTCCCTATTTTAAAAAGACGCATTCTCCTTCAGTCGCCTTACGGCGACAGCTCCCTCCCGGATGGAGCCAAAGAAGTTGAAAAGTGCGAAGATTATATATAACAATAAACAAAGAGCGGACGAGCGATGCTCGCCCCTACGGGTTGTGTGAGGAGCAACAATCAAAAGTGTATATAACAAGACGCATTCCGGTTTATTAAAACGGAAGAACGATGCTTCACATTAGCCTCCCTCCGCGTGTGTTATTTCCCCGTTTGCCCCCTTCCGTATTTTTTTATGAAGTCTTGGTTGCTTTTTCTCTCTTGCCATACTCCGCGTTGGTTTTTCTCTTGTCTCCCTCCGCGTGTGTTATTTCCTATTTTGCCTCCCTCCGGGAGGGAGGGGGACCGC
>JBJFAC010000081.1:0-6085 GCA_051887715.1 Candidatus Neoclostridium sp. | reverse complement strand
CGCAGGCTCCTTCCACCGCTATCGCGGTCCCCCTCCCTCCCGGAGGGAGGCAAGAAAAGTTACAACGCGGAGGGTGACAAGAGAGAAAAGCAACCAATGCTCGGATGGAGCAAATGGGGAAAACCAATGCTCGGAGGGAGGCTGAGAAAATGGTCGACTCGGTGGGTAAGGCGTAAAAATAACCGACTCGGCGGGCAAAGTCCGGGGGGAAAATCAACAAGTAGTGACTTCCGCGGCGGTTTTATCTTTAACAAGCGAACAGCACGCGTAGTACAGAACGCCGAGCGCGGCGGCGAGAATTGCACCGCCGATAATATCGGTAAGCCAATGCACGCCCGAAATAATTCTTCCGACGACGATGAGCGCGCACAAAGCGGTCACGATCGCGCAAAAGGTCCACTTGACCGCAGGCTTTTTCATTCGCAAGAACGCCTGCTTGAGCGAAACGAACAACACGAAAACCGCGATAAGCGTGTGCGTGGACGGGAAAGAAGGTTCTAATTCTCCCTCTACGATAACGGGGCGATAATTGATTTTAACGAGGTCGAAAGCGATATAGCATGCGACCAGAATGCACTCGAATCCGACGAGAAGGAGCAAATCGCGGTCAACTTTAATAACGCTTTTCCTTTTCACCGCCTGAATAACCGCAAGCAGGGCAAATCCAAGCGCAATACCTATCGCGCAATAGCCGAGATATTCGGTGATCTTATACCAGGTTTCGTTCATCGGGATAGAGCACGCTTTATTGAGAGCGGAAAAGCCCACTTCGCTGCCCTCCGGTCCTATCGCCGCAACGTCCACGGTTTTTAACAGCACGATAAGCGCGACGAACAGCGCCGAAAGCGCGCCGCCGACTATAAACAGTGCAAGCGTTTTCTTTTTCATAAGTACCTCCTTTTTCAGAACGAGAAATATTTTTCGGCGTTTTTATAGCATACCCCTTCAACTATTTCTTTAAGCATCTTCGCGTCGTCGGGATATTCGTCCTCTTCCACCCACGTTCCTATCAGGTTGCAGAAAATGCGGCGGAAGTATTCGTGACGGGTATACGAAACGAAACTGCGCGAATCGGTGAGCATACCCACGAATTTGGATAAAAGTCCGAGGTTTGCAAGAGCCTTCATCTGCTCTTCCATTCCGTCGCGCTGATCGTTGAACCACCAACCCGATCCGAGCTGTATTTTTGCCTCGAACGGCGCGCTCTGGAAATTTCCCGCCATAGTCGCAAGCGTATAGTTGGCGTTTTTGTCCAGCGAATAGAGTATGGTCTTGGGCAAATTGCCTCTTTTTTCAAGGCTGTCCAAAAGTGCGGAGATCCTTTCCGCAATCGGAAGGTCGTTTATAGAGTCGTAGCCTGCGTCCGCTCCCAGCTTGCGAAACGCCGCGGTGTTGTTGTTTCTTAGCGCTCCTATGTGCAGCTGCATAGTCCAGCCGACGCGAGCGTAGTTTTTTGCCAGCTCCTGCATCAAAGCCGTTTTGTATACCTGTATTTCCCGATCGTTAAGCGGTTCGCCGCTCATTTTCTTTTCAAACGCCGCTTTGGCGTCGCCCACGGCGAACGGAACGCGCGTCAACGAATGGTCGGACAGCTTGCAACCGTTCTCCGCAAAGAAGTCCACGCGGTCCGATATCCACTCGGCAACGTCTTCGTAGCTTTTTATTCCGACTTTCGATACGTATTCGGCAAAAGCGTCCGACTCTATCGACAGCAGCTTGTCCGGTCTGAAGGTGGGCAGTACTTTAACGCTCCAGCCTTTCATCGCTTGGTGATAGCGTAGGTCGTCGGCGGGATCGTCGGTCGTGCACAGAGCGGTAACGCCCGAACGCAAAATAAGATTTTTAGCGGAAAATTCGGGCTTTTTCAGCTTTTCGTTGATATTATCCCAAATTCTTTGACAGATTTCCGCGGACAACAGTTCGTCTATGCCAAAGTAGCGTTTGAGTTCGAGGTGCGTCCAGTGATACATAGGATTGCCGATCATATACGGCATTGCGGTTGCAAAAGCCTTGAATTTATCGTAGTCGTCGGCGTCGCCCGTAATATATTTTTCCTCAATGCCGAAAGTGCGCATAAGACGCCACTTGTAATGGTCTCCGCCCAGAAAAAGCTCGTACGCGTTTGAAAAAACGTGATCTTCGGCTATCATTTCGGGCGAAAGATGGCAGTGATAGTCTATTATAGGCATTTTTTCCGCATAATCGTGGTAAAGGCGCTTAGCCGTTTGGTTTTTAAGCATAAAATCGTCGTTTATAAAACTCATACTTTTCTCTCCGTTCGTTTTGATTTTCATTTTTATTATAACACGCGATAAATCAAAATGCAAGTAATATCGACGATTTGTTCATTTATTTTGCTATTCGTGCAACCGTTCCTTTCTGTAAGCCAACGGAGTCATTCCGTATTTCTGCTTGAAAAGCGTGAAAAACCTACATTCGGTGTTAAAGCCCGTTTCCGCCGCTATGTCCGAAACGCTTTTTTCCGTGTTTTTGAGCAGTAACGCCGCAACGGTAAGTCGGCGGTCGGCAACCACCTTGCCCAGCGGCTGTCCGTAGTTCCGCATTATTATACGCGAGGTCTGCTTTTCGCTTAAATACAGATACCCGGCAACGTCCGAGAGCGTGATTTTTTCGCCCACGCAGCGCGACAGTATTTTTTCTATCTTAAACGCGTATTCGGCGTCCGGTTTTACGTTCTTTATTTCGTTTTTCCGATCGAATGAGTGCAGACTTTCGGCAACTTCGATTAATACGAGCTTTACGAGGGCGTTCAGCTTCTGCTCGTTGCGCGCGCCCCGACGCAGACAGTCGAACGTTTTCTTAAGATAGAAAAACACGTCCTCGCCCACGGGAGCAAAGGTTATTTTCCCGGGCGGAGCGGCGTTTTTGAACAAATTCGCTTCCGTCGAAGCCACCACGAAAAAGCGGTACGCTTCCGCTCCGACGACGGTATAATGGCGGAAAGACGGAGGAATAATAACCGCTCCCTCTCCGTATTCCTCCTCGCCCGCTTCCGTGATTATCCTGACGGATTTCTGCCTGCAAAAGAATATTTCGTAGTACGCGTGCGTGTGGATCCGCTTTTCCTCACGCGGCAGAGCCGTGCTTTGACTCGACTTGAAGGTATCGTCGAAAAGTACGACGTCCGCGCCGCATACTCCGTCCGCTTTTATTAAACTTACCAATTCGTCCGACATACGAACATAATACCACGACGGGCGCGAGTAGTCAAGCGATTTGACGTCTTTATATAATTTTGGCGCACTATTTTGCAATAAAACTATAAATAGAGGACATTTAACGCATTATTTAGTCCTGCTCTCTACTTTAAAGCGCGCGGCGTCGGTTATATAATTATAGACAAAGGGAAGCGTTCCCTAAAAAGGAGATTTTTATATGCAGGACAAACAATTCAAGGGTATTTTCAGTGCGATTTTTTCGCTTTACGACGAGAATATGCACGTTAAAAAGGACAGCGTCGGCGCCGAAGTGGACTATCAGTTAAACAGCGGTCTTAACGGCTTTTACGTGTGCGGCAACACGGGCGAGTGCTCCGTTCTGCCGGGAGGCACGAGAAAAGAAATGCTGGAAGCGGTAGTGGACGCAACCTGCGGCAGAGGTCTTATTATGGCGCACGTAGGCGCAACTCATTTCGACGAAACGAAAGCGCTGCTTGCTCACGCAAACGAGCAAAAGATAGACGCAGTGGCTTCTCTTCCTCCCGCTCTTAAAGCGTATTACAATACCGACGAGTGCGTGCGCTACTACTAATGGATCGCGAAGAACAGCAAGTTCCCCGTATACGCTTACGTTACGAGCGCGGTTTCCGATCCCGTTGCGCTCGCCGAACAAATCGCGCGCATTCCCAACGTAGGCGGCATCAAGCTGACCATCACAGATTACTACTCTTTCGGACGTATCACCGCCAGCGTGGGAGATAAACTGAATATCCTCAACGGTCCGGACGAAACGATGATCTGCGGTCTTTCGCTGGGAGCGGACGGCGCAATCGGCACCAGCTATAACTATATGGCGGAAACCGCCGCAGGCATTTATAAAAACTTCAATAATAAGGATATGGCGGCCGCTCTTAAGTGCCAGCGCAAGCTCAATTTATATATCGACGCTTTCTATGGCAAAAACATTGCCACCTGGAAGTCGAGTATGCGCGCGCTGGGCATCGACGTGGGCTATACCGTTTTCCCGGCTAACGAGCCGAGCGAAGAAGAATACGCCGCTATTTACCGCAAGCTGACCGAAATAGGTATTCCCGAAGTCAAGTAATACTTTACAACCGTATTGTAACTCTATCTGTTTTTTCTACTCTTTATTCACAAAAAACGCAGGTTTGTCGCCTGCGTTTTCTTGTCTGAATTTTTTTCGTTGGATCTAAGTTTTTACAGCCACCACCAGAACCTGTGGATGGGATCGTCGTCGCTAGCGGGCACTTTGTTGTAAAGCACTCCGTCTTCCGCCACGATCAGATAGACGACGTTGCCGTCCAGCACCGAATTGTAGGACAAGCCCGCCTTCGTCAGCGTTCTGTAGAACGAGCTTGACGACGTTTTGTCCGCAAGCATCCTTTTAGCCTCTTCCAGACTTCTGTCGCACACCGCAAACTCTATTCCGTCGTACGCGTCGTTTCCCGTGACGCCGTACGCCTCGTGCTCGTTTTGCGAACCGGCAATTTCAACGAGATAAGCCGCGATCGCATTTAAGTCGGAGTTCAATTTCGTTCCCGTGCTTTGCAAATAAAGCGGAACGCTTTGCTGAGAGGTAACCGCTTTTTCACGCGCGTAATAATCGTACGGCACGGCGGACGTATCGGGATACTTGAGATTATCCTCGACGTGCGTTTTGGAAACCTGCTCGTCGGTGAGCAGGAAATAAGAGTGCGACGCGCTTTCCATACGCACGCTCGTGGACGAAAATCCGCTTTTTTTGCTGATTTTTATTCCCGCGTCGCCCCAGGTGCAGTCCACGACGTACCATTGCCCGTCCAGAAGCACCTTGTTCCAGGCGTGACCGCCCTTACTGTCGCCGCTGCCGGCGTAACCCGTGACTCTCACCGCTTTGACGTTTGCCATATTGCACAGAAAAGCGAAAGTTTTGCTCATAGCGTCGCAAACGCCGTACGTTTTGCCGCCCTTTTCGTTGCTTTCGATAAGCACGCTTTCCATATAGAACGAAGCGGACTTGACCGATTGTTCTATGCCGAGATTGACTACGCTTCCGTCGTACGTGTTTTTATTCATAATATATTCGTAAACGGCGCGCGCAATCTGCTCGTCGGTCATCTGCTTGCACACTATGCTGTCCAGAACCTTTTCGGCGTAGGCGTATACGCGTTCGGCGGACGAGCCCACGACGGGCTGAGGCACGTAGCCCTTTTCCGCTACTCTGTACGCCTGGTCGGTGGTGGTTACGGATATTTTGCCCTTGGTTGCCGCCGAGAAATAGTCGATCTTTTCTCCGCTCGCATAATTGACGGGCAGAGCGCCCAGATTGTCGCAATGATATTTCTGATCGTACGACGAAGCCACCGACGGCGTATCGACCGTGTAGAACTCTATCGTGACGGTAGCCGTTCTGCCGTCCGTTTCTCCCCCGATGCTGTACGAGCCCGTTATGCCCGAAAACTCGAAGGCGCGCCCCAGCAGATCGTCGTAATCGCCGTAGTCGAACGCCAGATATACCTTCTCGCTCGATCTGGTGGAATTAACGCCGATCGGCTGCTTGCGGAAGTACATCATATACTCGAAAAACTCGAAAAACTCGTCCTCGTCGCTTATATAATAGTTGCCGTAGCAGTATTTTTTTTGCAAATAGTATTTTTCGATCGCGTCGACCGCGTTTACGGTCAGCGTAGCCTTTTGCTCCGACGGAGCGAGCACACCGTCCGAAACCGCCTCTACCGTTATTTCGTACGGTTTATCGCAACCGATCTGCAAAACAGCGTGATTTTCGGCGGTGGTAAGCGTTTTTACGGTCTCTTTGCCGGACAGAGCGGTAACGCGGTAGGTTGCTCCCTCCGCGCCTTTCCACGAAACGCTGAGATCGGGATACGCTTCGTCGTAGTTTGCCT
>JBJFAC010000080.1:0-6226 GCA_051887715.1 Candidatus Neoclostridium sp. | reverse complement strand
GGTAAGAGAATGCGCCGAGGAAAACGGCTTGACCGTGTATTCCTACAAGCCGGGCTTCGACTGCCTGCACGGCGACTTTACGGCAGTGCTAAGCGTTGCGGCAGCGCTGGGGGCAAAAGCGGTGACGGTAAACGCCGGCGATCGAAGCAGCGAAACAACCGACGAAGAAACGCTTTCCGCGCTTTGCGACAACGTAAGCCGCTACGCCGAGCTTGCAAAAAAAGAGGATATCGAATTTACGGTCGCGCTGTCGGAGAATACCTGTTGCGACGGCGAGAGCGGAACGCGCAGACTGCTTGAAAGAATAAAAAGTAAAAGCGCCGTCCGAATTGCTTTTAAGACTTTGGAACTTTGCAAAGGGCAAAGCGTGGATAATTGGATACAGAGAAACGGTGCGTTTATTCGCGACTTTTCCGAAAACGTTTCCGTTCTCTACGCGTTCAACCGAAAAAACGGAGTAACCGCTCCTCTTCGGGAAGCGTATTACGAATGGAGCGAACAGTATTTACAGCAGGCGAAAAAGGACGTCGTGCTTATAGTGGACGCCGCCGATCCCGAAATGCTGAAAGCGGACGTCGAAGGCGTGCGTTCGATAGAGCGCGGAGCGAAAGCGCTGCGCGAAAAGCTCGGCTACGATCGGATCAAAAGGTACGAAAAGGAGGAACTTGCGCTCGCGTTAAAGAGCACGCACGGCTCGCTCGACCTGACGGACGAAATAGAACGCGCCTTAAAATGCGACCTCAACGCAAGAATGCTTGAAGAAATCAAAGCGGCGGCGGACGCATTCAAAAACGAACAAACGCCGCATTCGACGTACACTCTTTTTCAACGATATTTCATCGACGGCAACCGCGGAGCGTACGAAAGCGTGTATTTCAAAAAGCGCTTCCGCCTGTCCACGTTCGTGCTTGCCGCGCTGTTTTTCGGCGTAGACGAATACTTGCCGTTTATAGAAAACGAGCTGTGGGCAGTCCTAAACGAATACACCTGGGTATTGCCGGCGCATATATCACCCGGTTGTTTATGCGACAATACCGGCTTGGAAAAGGATATGCAGTCGATAGACCTGTTCGCCGCGGTCACTGCGGCTCAGCTTGCGGAAATATCGTTCTTACTGAAAGACAAGCTGCCCGTCAATCTGCGAAACAGAATAAAAGAAAACGTACAAAAGCGCATATTCGACGTTGTGTACAAGGACTACTGGTGGAAGGTGAACTTCCCGACTAACAACTGGTCGGCAGTCTGCGGCGGCGAAGTGGGAATAGCCGCTCTGTATCTTATCGACGACGAGGATGAGCTTGCCGAAATACTTCAGCCCACGCTCAACGCCTGCATAAACTACTGCGAATCCTTCGGTATGGACGGAGCCTCCTCCGAGGGCTTGGAGTATTGGGCGTTCGGGTTCGGAATGGCTTTGCCGTTTTACGATATGTTAGCGCGCAGAACGGAAGGCAAAATAAACCTTCTCCGAGGGGAAAAGATCAATAATATCGCCTCTTTCGTCTCCAAAGTCATTTTTGACGGCGAGCTGTGCGTGTCTTTCTCCGACGGATCGACGAGATTCGGTTACGATTACGCGCAAATGTGCAAACTGCAGGAATATTTCCCGGAAATAACCGTGCGCCGCGATTTAGCGGAGAAAAAGCTGAAGGGCAAAGCGCCCGTATACAACAGCAATCATTTTACCGTGCTTTTGCGCAGGCTTATCTGGACGAGGGAAACGGAAAAACCGAAAGTTGACAAAGCCGCGACGTACGTTTTCCCGGACGTGCAGTGGTACGTATCGACGTCGAAAAACAACGTTTCGTTCGCCGCGAAAGCCTCGTACAATTGGGAAAGCCACAACCACCTGGACGTAGGTACTTTTGAAATATTCAAAAACGGCGAAATAATTCTGCACGACATAGGTGGCGGCGAATATACGGCGCAGTATTTCGTCGACGAATACCGTTACAGCAAATTATTCTGTTGTTGTTCGCGTTCGCACAGCGTTCCCGTAATAGACGGGCACGAGCAGCAAAACGGTGTGGAAAACCGTGCGGAAAACGTTACGTTCAACGAGGACGGAATGTCGTTCGATATGGAAAAAGCGTACGGAAAACTGCCCGTTTTGAAAAAACTGAACCGCCGTTTCGTATTCGACAAACAAAACGGCTCGCTTAAAATAACCGACGCGTTCGGGTTTACGAAGAAAAACGTTCCCGTCGTCGAAAGGCTGATTTCCGTCAGCCGCCCCGAGATCGTAGGCGACAAAGTAATAATTACTGCAGGAAACGAAAGAGCGGAAATATCCTTCGGTCGTGAAGCGACGGTTTCCGTCGGCAAGGAGATCGACAAAAACCACGCCGGCGCGGACAGGACCACCTGGCTTATCGACTTTGCGTTTACCGCAAACGAAAACAAAGCCGAAGCGGAAATACGCGTAAACTTTGATTAAGGTGCAATATGCTTGAAGAAAAAATCGTAATTGCGGGGAAAACCGCGCAAAACCGAGTCGTGATCAATCCGATGGAGGGTTGCGACTGCAATAAGGACGGCAGTCCGAGCGAGCTTACCGAAAAAAAGTATCTCGATTACGCAAAATCCGGCGCGGCAATAATATGGTTCGAGGCGAACGCAGTTTGCGCGGAAGGCAGAACGAACGCGCGTCAGATGTACTTAACGCAGGAAAATTTGTCCGCTTTTCGGGCGCTGACGGATAAAATCAAAACCGTTTCTTTAAAAGAGAACGGATTCAAACCGATCACCGTGCTACAGCTTACGCACAGCGGCAGGCAGAGCGTAAAGCCGATAATCGCCTACCGCAATCCTGTATACGAAAAAACCAGACCGCTGGACGATTCGTTTATAGCGACCGACGAATATTTGCGTTCGCTCCCCGAAAAATTCGCAATCTCCGCCCGACTTGCCAAAGAGGCGGGATTTGACGCCGTGGACGTAAAATGCTGTCACGGATATTTATTTCAGGAGTTGTTGTCCGCGTTCTCTAGACCGGGCGCATACGGCGGTTCGTTCGAGAACAGAACGAGGCTGTTTTGCGATTGCTTTCGTGCGGTTAAAGAGGCTGTCGGACACTCTATGATAACGGCGTCCCGTCTGGGCGTTTGCGATATGGTCGCCTATCCCAACGGCTTCGGCACCGACCGCGAAAACAACGTGGATATGAGCGAGCCGATAAAACTCGTCGATTTGCTGATCAATGAGGGGCTGGACCTTCTCAACGTCACCGTGGGCAATCCGTATTATAATCCGCACGTCAACCGACCTTTCCGCAAGGGCGCTTACGCACCGCCCGAGGAGGCAAAAGTCGGGTTGGAGCGGTTTGCTCGCGTGGAAAAGCAACTAAAGACCGCTTTTCCCAACCTGGTTATAGTCGGCTCGGGCGTTTCGTATTACCGCGAAGACCTTATCGTGCAGGCGGAAAAGCTGATAGAAGACGGCGCGTGCGATATGGTCGGCTTCGGACGGGAAGGACTTGCGTATCCGGAATTTTATAAAGACTGTATGCGCGGCGCGTTCGACGCAAAGCGGTGTTGCCTGGCTTGTTCACGCTGTACCGAACTGATGCGCAGCGGTTGCGTATCCGGTTGCGCCGTATTCAATCCGTACTACAAAAAACTATATGAGGAGAAAGTATTATGCAAAAAGTAGCGCTCGTAACGGGCTCGTATCAGGGAATAGGCAAAGCGATAGCGGATATGCTGTCGCAGGGCGGATACGAGGTAATATATTCCGACGTAAGAGAAAGTATGGAAGGCGTTTCGCATTATTGCAAATGCGATATTTCCGTCGAAGAGGACAGGCGGCTTTTGAAAGACTACGTAGAAAAAAACTTCGGGCGGCTGGACCTTCTGGTCAACAACGCGGGCGTGGCTTGCCGCGTGCGTTACGACGTTCTGGAAACGACGGAAGAGAGCTTCGACCGCCTTATAAACATAAACACGAAGGGCACGTTTTTTATGTGCCAGACCTTTGCCAACTATATGATTTCGCTTTTGGATAAAACGCCCGATTATACGCCGCGAATAGTCAACATTTCCTCCAACTCCAGCTATACCTCCAGCGTTTCGCGGGGAGAATACTGCATTTCCAAAGCGGGAGTATCGATGATCACCAAGCTTTTTGCGGACAGACTGGGCGAGTATTTTATTCCCGTTCTGGAGGTGCGTCCCGGCATAATAAAAACGCCGATGACGGAGGTGGTCACGCAGAAGTACGACAAACTCATTTTCGAGGAAGGGATCACGCCTTTTAAGCGCTGGGGACAGCCGGAAGACGTGGCTAAATGCGTCTACGCTATCGCGCAGGGACTTATGGACTTTTCCACGGGCACGAGTGTAAACGTAGACGGCGGATTTCACATTAAAAGGTTGTAAAATATGAAGAAATTAAAATTCGACGCCGTGGTAATAGGCAGCGGCGCCGCGGGCTACAACGCGGCGGACAGACTCTACGAATACGGCGTAAAAAACGTGTGCGTCGTTACGGAAGGAAGACTTATGGGAACGTCGCGCAACACCGGCAGCGACAAACAGACTTATTACAAGCTCTCGCTTGCAGGAGACGAAGGCGACAGCGTTATGCAGATGGCGAAAACGCTTTTCGACGGCGGAGCGGTGGACGGCGATATAGCGCTTGCGGAAGCGGCAAATTCCGTAGCGAGTTTTATGCGGCTCGTAGATCTCGGCGTGGATTTTCCCACCAACGAATACGGAGAATACGTAGGCTATAAAACCGATCACGATCCGTACAGGCGCGCGACCTCCGTCGGACCGTACACGTCCAAAAGAATGACGGAAGCGCTGGAAGCGTCCGTTTTCGCCAAAGGAATACGCGTTATCGATAATTGCAGGATAATAAAAATTCTCGTACGGGGCGGCAGAGTTTACGGCGTATTGGGAATAGAGCCGAGCGTAAACGGCTCCGTAGGATACGTCGCGATCGAAGCCCCGTCGGTAATACTCGCCACGGGCGGACCTGCGTCGTGCTACTACAGCAGCGTTTATCCGGAGTGCCACACGGGCTCGTCGGCTCTCGCTTTGGACGCGGGAGCGGATTTCGTCAATCTTTCGGAATGGCAGTACGGGCTTGCTTCCACCGACTTCCGCTGGAACGTTTCGGGCACGTATCAGCAGGTTTTGCCCCGTTACGTATCGGTTGACGATCGAGGCGCGGAAAAGGAATTTCTCACCGAATACTTCGACACGCCGCAGGAAATGCTCAAAAACGTTTTCTTAAAGGGCTACGAATGGCCGTTCGACGTCAGGAAAATATTCGGCTCGTCGTACATCGACCTATTAGTTTACAACGAAAGCGTGGTAAAAGGGCGGCGCGTTTATCTGGATTTTACCAAGGAGCCGAGCGGACTTGAAAACGGCTTTGACCGTCTGGATCAAACCGCGCGCGACTATCTTGCCAATTCCGACGCTTTGGTTTCCACTCCGATAGAGCGCCTTAAAAAAATGAATCCGGGCGCCGTCGAGCTTTACGCCCGTCACGGAATAGACCTTGGCAAACAGCCGCTCAGAATAGCCGTGTGCGCTCAGCACAATAACGGCGGCGTAAAGGTGGACTCCGACTGGAAAACCAACGTCGAGGGCTTGTACGCGGCAGGCGAAGCGGCGGGAACTTTCGGAATTTTCAGACCGGGCGGATCGGCGCTCAACTCCACGCAGGTGGGCAGTATGCGCGCCGCGCGCCACGTTGCCGCCGCGAATCGCTCGTCTGACGGCGCCGTTTTCGACGAGCTTATCGGGCTTGCGGTAGAGCAAACGGAAAAGCTGATAGCCGCAACCAAAGGAGAAAAGTCCACTCTTTCGGATATGCGCGTTCGCTACGCCGAAAGAATGAGCCGGTATTTCGCGTTTTTGCGTAACGAAGCTGATATGTTAAGAGCGTTAACCGAAATAAAGCGCGACAAGGAAAATTTCACGCTTTGCAACAAATGGGAAAGCGCAAGCGAAATTCCGTATATGCTTAAAAATCTGGAAACGCTTAAAATGCAGGAAATAATAGGCGAAAGCATGCTTTACGCGGCGCGTCGTTTCGGCTCGCGCGGGTCTGCGTTCGTGACGGACGGAGGAGACTTTTTAATGCGCAACGCCAAAGCGGAAAACGCGGCGGGGCGAGGCGTGAAAATAGTCGTAAAGAATACGGGAAACGGCGTAAAAACAGTCGAAGAGCCCGTAAAACCCATTCCGGAAAGAGATTTATGGTTTGAACGGGT
>JBJFAC010000079.1:0-6268 GCA_051887715.1 Candidatus Neoclostridium sp. | reverse complement strand
ACCATGGATCTGCCCAAGGCTATCAAGGAAACCAAAGCAGGTAAGGTCGAATACCGCGTTGACAAAACCGCTATCATCCATTGCCCCGTAGGAAAGAAGTCTTTCGGCACCGACAAGCTGCTTGAAAACGTCAATACTCTTATGGAAGCAATCGTAAAGGCAAAGCCGGCTGCCGCAAAGGGTATCTACATCAAGAGCGTTACCCTCGCCAGCACGATGGGCCCCGGAATCAAGACCGTTTACAGAGTCTGATTCCAAATTTCAACTCAATAATCAAAGGTTTGACCGCAGAAAGCAAGTGCGTAAAGCGTAACGGACGATCGGTCCTCTTGCCGAGGGAAAACGAACTTATTAAAGAGAGATCTTCAAAAAAGGTTCGGTTGCCGTGCGGCAGTCGAGCCTTTAATTATAACGCCTCGCGTCCGGCGTTTTGGGCGCAAAGAATTTTAACAGGAGGTCGTTATGTCAGAAGCAATAATGAATGCTAAAAAGCAGATCGTAAGCGATTACGCCGAGAAGATCGGAAAAAGCAAGTCTTTCGTGCTTATCGACTACCGCGGACTTACCGTCGCAGAAGACACCGCTCTTCGCGTGGCTCTCCGTAAGGAAAACGTCGAATACAAAGTCGTAAAGAACAGACTTATTCTCCGTGCAATCGAACAGGCGGGCATCAGCGGAATCGATTCTTCGGGTTTCGAAGGTCCCACCGCAATCGCCATCTCTTACGACGACGCTGTCGCTCCCGCAAAGGTTTTGACAGATAACGCAAAGAAAACCAAGAAGACCGCATTAAAAGGCGGCGTCGTCGAAGGCAAAGTGCTTTCGGTTGACGAAATCGAAAAGGTTGCAACCATCCCCTCGAAGCCCGTACTCGTGGCTCAACTCTTGGGAATGATGCAAAGCCCCATGCGTTCGCTCGCTTGCGTGCTCAGCGAAATCGCAAAGAAGAAGGAAGCGTAATCCTCGCGGCGTGACCGTAAAAACGCAAATAATATCTATTTATTAAGGAGATACTAAAATGGCTGATTTGAACAAAATTATTGAAGAAATCAAAGAAATGTCCGTTATGGAACTTAACGAACTCGTAAAGGCTCTCGAAACCGAATTCGGCGTATCCGCTGCCGCTATGGCTGTTGCAGCTCCCGGCGCCGCTGCTGCCGCAGACGCTCCCGCTGCCGAAGAGCAGACCGAATTCAACCTCATTCTTAAGGAAATCGGCGGCAACAAGATCGCCGTTATCAAGGCAGTTCGTGAAATCACCGGTCTCGGACTGGGCGAAGCTAAGGCTCTCGTCGACGGCGCTCCCTCCACTCTTAAGGAAGCTATGCCCAAGGAAGCGGCAAACGAAGCTTTGGAAAAACTCAAGGCTGCAGGCGCTGTCGCAGAACTTAAATAAGTTTTCAAAAGTTAAAATTCTTAAAATCCGTTTAATCGAAAACGGACGGCGGGCGGCTTGACTAACAAAAATCGTCAAGCCGTTCGGCTTAAATATTGCCGCGTATACTCTGTCAAATCCTGTTATTGTCAGTGAAACGCGGCAATATTTTTTTATATGGAGCCACAGTATTTTAATTGACGGAATATAAAAAGACGTTTGTTGCGGCAAGAAAAAACGGACGACTCGCGAATTTATATGAGTTATCCGTTTTTGTCTTGTTTTGCTCTCTTTTTTGCTTGCTTTATCGGAAAAATTAACGTAAAATTAAATTAGAAAATAATGCGGAACCAACGGAGGAAAAATGATAATATCGGCAGATAAAACGGGATGCTCGCTTGCAAAACTCATTAACGGGGCGCTTAAAACCGATAAATCGGTAATTCTGGAAAGCGGAATATACAAGCTTGACGGCACGATTTATATGCCAGACGACAGCTCGCTCGTGCTACGCGACGGGGCTGTTCTGAAAGCACAAGACCACGCGTTCGACAAAGCCGACTGCGTTTCTGTTATTACCAATTCGGACAAACAAAACGGGAATCGCAATATAAAAATAAGCGGCGGCGTTTTTGACGGTAACAACGCGTTCAATCATCGCGAAAATTGGAAAACAGGACCTTGCCGGGGCTTGCTTTTCGATTTTATCAACGTCGACGGCTTGAAACTGCAAAATCTGACGGCAAAAAATTCCGAATCCTATCATTTCAGGCTGGGCTTTGTTTGTAATTTCGTCATCGAAAACGTGACTGTTTCCGACGATTTGTTTACGCCGTGTCAGGACGGCATTCACGTGGGCGGAGGGTGTCAAAACGGCGTTATCCGCAATATTTTTGCCGAAAAAGGCAGCCCCAACGACGATCTCGTGGCGTTTAACTCCGACGACGTAAATTACTATTGCCAGAATATCGGCATGCGTGACGCCGATATAAGCGATATGCTGGTCGAAAACGTAACGGCGGAGGATTGCTGGACCGCACTGAGGTTACTGTCGGTGAATCATCGTATAGAAAACGTCACCGTGGACGGTTTTACAGCCGGCGTCAGGGAGATGGGGATAAACTGCGACGCGTGCAGGTATGCCACCGACCCGCTTTTTTCGGACGAAAACTATCCGTCGGGCGTAGGGCATTTGAAAAACATAACGCTTAAAAATTTCACGCTGTGGCACACGACCGAAAAAAATCGTCCGCTTGCGGTATTGGAAACCAACGCCGAAAACTTCGTAATAGAAAACCTTAAAAGAAAAACCGAGCCCGATCGCAACCCGAAGGCTGCCACGATCCGAGCCCGGAATATGTGCAAAACAAAATTGAATTTAAACGGCGAAGCGCTTGTTCTCGGCCAAGGAGAAGAGTTTGAATGCGGCTTGCAAAAGATAGATCTTCTGAGCCTTAATTAGACTCTGATGTGATGATATCAAGCATTTTTTGCATGAAAAATTATCAATATCCGTATTTTTTGCGTTTGATCAGCAGGAAGAAAGCCGTGACCGTTGCCGACATAATTTCGGCGACCGCGATGGACCACCAAATGCCGTTCAGCGCAAATAAGGCGGGAAGAATTATTACCGCCGCTGCCTGGAATACCAGCGTTCGGAGAAAGGCGATGAGCGCGGAAATAAGCCCGTTGCCGAGCGCGGTGAAGAAGGAAGAGCCGTATATCGAAAAGCCGCAAAAAAGAAAGGCAATCGAGTAAATTTTGAATGCATGCGCGGTCATTTCCAGCAGCTGCGCGTCGTAGCCCACGAAAACTCGCGAAAGCGGATAGGACAGCAGCTCGCCCGAAGCCAGCATCAGGACCGAAACCGCGGATGTTATTACGAGGCTTTTTCCGATAAGACCTTTCAGCTCGTCGCGGTTGCCTGCTCCGTAGTGGTAACTGACTATCGGCGCCGTTCCGACGGAATAGCCGATAAAAATCGCGCTGAAAATCATACTTACGTACATCAGAACGCCGTACGCCGCCACGCCGTTTTCCCCGGCGTATTTCATCAGTTGAGCGTTATAGATAATGCCGACTATCGAGAACGCCACGTTGCTCATAAACTCGGACGAGCCGTTTCCGCACGTTTTTATCAGCGCCTTGAAGTCGAAACGGAATCTGCAAAAGCGCAAGCAGCTGCCGTTTCTGCAAAGGAAATACGCAAGAGGAATTCCGCCGCCCACCGCCTGACCTATTGCACTGGCAATCGCCGCGCCGGCAATTCCCCACTTGAAAACGGCAACGAAAAGCGCGTCGAGCACGACGTTGGTCACGCCTGCCGCAACGGTCACCCAAAGCCCCATATTCGGCTTGTTTGCCGTAGGGAACAGGCATTGAAATTCGTATTGCAGAATGAAAAACGACAGACCCGCAACGAATATTCTGCCGTAGAGCACGCAGTCGGAATGAAGCTGTCCGCTTGCGCCAAGCAGAGTGGCAATCGCCGGCATAAGCGCTATGCCGAGTGCGGTCAGAACCGCGCTTAAAATAAGCGACACTACCACTGTTTCGGTAAAAATCTCGTTGGCTTTTTTCTCGTCGCCCTCGCCCATGGTTTTTCCGATGAGCGCGCTTGCTCCCGTTCCGAACATAAAGCCGAAGCAGCCGAGAATCATAAGCACGGGCATAATGAAGTTTACGGCGGCGAACGGCGTTTTGCCGGCAAAATTGGACACGAAAAAGCCGTCTACTACGCCGTAAACGGAGGAAAACACCATCATTATGATCGTGGGGAATGAATAGCGCAATAATTTTTTATAAGTAAACTTGTCGGATAATCTGATCATAGCTGAATTTTTTTTGTCGGGAACTGTGTGATTAACGCGCATATCCGCCGGACGAACGCCGCTTAAAGCGACGTTTGTTTATTATAAAGGAATAACGCTCCGTTGTCAAGTAAACGCACGCTCGTAAAATAAAAATTTTATTTTTTACGGGCGGGTGAAAAATGCCTGTAAATTGCCCGAAAATCAAAAAAAATTGCTTAAAATAGCAAAAAACGCGTTCGAGTGCTTGACTTAAACTTTGCAATTTAGTATAATAATCAAGTGTGTTGCAATGCGCAAGTGTTGCGCGCGCGAAAAAAGTCCTGACGCCGTCCTAAACGGCGGGCGTTCAGGCAAGACTACTAACAAGGAGGTAGAGTAATAATGCCTACTATTAACCAGTTAATTAGGAAAGGTCGTGAAAAGCTCGTTTACAAGTCCATGAGCCCTATTCTGGAAAACAACCCCCAGAAGCGCGGCGTATGCCTGTCGGTTACCACCACCACTCCTAAAAAGCCTAACTCGGCACTTCGTAAGATTGCCAGAGTCCGTCTCGTTAATAAGATGGAAGGTACGGTTTATATTCCGGGAATCGGACACAATTTGCAGGAACACAGCGTCGTGCTTATTCGTGGTGGCAGAGTGAAGGATTTGCCTGGCGTACGTTATCACATTATTCGCGGTGCGTTGGATACCGCAGGTGTGGCTAAGCGCAAGCAAGCTCGCTCGAAGTACGGTGCAAAACGCTCGAAATAGCGGATTGCCTTTCAGTCAGGGCTGAATAGATCGATTTAATATTCGGCTCCTTTAGATCGAACGGCAGGTCCGTTCAAAAAGACGCTCCCTCTTTTAATCGGAAAAGGGATAAAAAATCAAAAAGGAGATACAATTATGCCAAGAAGAAGTGGTGTACCGAAGCGTGACGTGCTTCCCGATCCCGTCTACAACAGCAAGGTTGTTGCAAAGCTCATCAACCAGGTTATGCTGGACGGCAAGAAGGGAACCGCTCAGGCGATCGTGTACGAAGCATTCGATATGGTAGCCGAAAAGTTGGGCGGAGACGCGCTTGATATTTTCACCAAAGCGCTTGAAAACGTTAAACCCGTGCTCGAGGTCAAGGCTCGTCGTGTGGGCGGCTCTACCTATCAGGTACCTATGGAAATCAGACCGGAAAGAAGACAGACGCTTGCCATCAGATGGATGGTTCTGTATGCAAGAAACCGCGGCGAGAACAATATGAACGAAAAGCTCGCAGGCGAAATTATGGACGCATACAACAATACCGGCGCTTCCATTAAGAAGAAAGAAGAAATGCACCGTATGGCAGAAGCCAACAAGGCTTTTGCTCATTATCGCTGGTAATCATTCAGGAGATAAAATATGGCAAGACAATTCAGTTTGGAGAACACCCGTAACATCGGTATTATGGCGCACATCGACGCCGGAAAGACTACTACCACCGAACGTATCCTTTTCTACACCGGTAAGGTTCACAAAATCGGCGAAGTCCACGACGGCGCCGCTACTATGGACTGGATGGTTCAGGAGCAGGAAAGAGGTATCACCATCACTTCCGCCGCTACCACTACTCAGTGGTTGGGCAGAAGAATAAACATCATCGATACCCCCGGTCACGTGGACTTTACCGTCGAAGTCGAACGTTCCCTCAAGGTTCTCGACGGCGCGGTTGCGGTTTTCTGCGCGCGCGGCGGCGTTCAGCCCCAGTCGGAAACCGTATGGAAACAAGCCACCAAGTACGGCGTTCCCCGTATCGCATACGTCAACAAGATGGACCGTGAAGGAGCGGACTTCTTCAACGTTATCGAGCAGATGAAAACCCGTCTGCACGCTAACCCCGTCGCTCTCCAGATCCCCGTGGGCAGCTCGGACACCTTCGTCGGCGTGGTAGACCTTATCACGATGAAAGCCGACATCTACACCGACGACCTCGGAACGACTATGGAAGAGGACGATATCCCCGCAGAACTTTTGGATAAGGCGAAGGAGTGGAGAGCAAAATTGCTTGAAGCCGTTGCCGAAAGCGACGACGGTCTGATGGAAAGATATTTCGAGACCGAAGGCG
>JBJFAC010000078.1:0-6295 GCA_051887715.1 Candidatus Neoclostridium sp. | reverse complement strand
CCCGAAGAAGACGATAAAGACGACGACAATTCCAATATGTTTGAAAACAGCGACTTTATCGAAACCGAACAACCCGAGCTCGACGACGAGACTAAAGCGCTTATTTCGCTTTACAAAAGAAACCCGACGACGGAAAACTATTTAAGTCTGAGGGCGGCTGTCATAAGGAATTACGACGCGGTGCTCGTCCGTAAAGAAGCCAAGCTTGCCGAGCTTAAAGAAGAGACGGCGGGCAAGCCCGGCGGAGCGGCTAAGGTAGCCGAAATGGAAGAAATAGTGCAGGAGATGTACAAAACCTACTGGAACCGCATCAACAGCAGTATGCTCCGATTTACCGATCCGCGTATTCTGTCCTGGAAAGTTGCCGAAGCGTCCGCATACGAGTATATTCCCGTTATGGGCGCGGGAGCGACGGTATACGTAAAGCGCACTCCCGTCACAAATAAGGAATACGCTATTTATATAAAAGAAACGGGAGCGAAAGCGCCGTCCAACTGGACGGGCGGACGTTACCCGGAAGGCGAGGACGATTATCCGGTCAACTACGTTTCGTACGAGGACGCGGTGGCTTATTGCAGGTGGCTTACGGCAAAAGACGGAGTCAACGTATATCGCCTGCCCAACGAAAGCGAGTGGGAGCTGGCTGCCGGGCATATGCCAAAGGACGCGGCGTTCAACTGCGGCGTAAACGACGGCAGAACGTCGGTGGAAAAATACGCTTCGGTTACGCGCGGCGCTCACGGGGCGGTGGATTTCTGGGGCAACGTTTGGGAATGGACTTCCACGGTAAGAGCAACTAATGCAAACGGCGTGCAATACGGCGTTAAGGGCGGCGCGTGGAATTCCGCAAGAACCGATTGCCGCACCGAATACCGTAAGGAAGGCAGAGCGGGCTCGGCAGGCTACGAAGACGTGGGCTTCCGCGTTCTCTGCATACTGAACGGCGACGAGCCCGAACAAAAGGTGGAGCTGGCAACGCTTAAATCTCCCGACGTAACCGCGGTTTCTTCGTCCGCGAATACGGTCGAATTGTCCTGGAATGCGGTTGACGGCGCAAACGCGTACCAGTTATTCTCCTACAGCAAAGAAACGGGGCTTGTAAAAATGCTCTTTGTCACTAAGGACCTCTCCGTCAGATTCGAGGGCTTGGAATCGGGCGTATCCTACTGCTATATAGTTCAACCGATCGGTTATATAGAAATTGCCGATAACGTATCGAAGGAATACGCGGTCGAAGTAAAGTGCGGATAGCTTAGTCCCGCGCCGCCTAATTAAGACCGACATACGGATTATCGGATAAAAATCAGCGCAAAACGGCGGTTATTTCTATCGTTTCGTCATCGGGGGATTTCGCAAAGATTTTTCCCCGATGCATTTTGACAACGGACTCCGCGATGGAAAGTCCCAGCCCGTGCCCCTTTTTTCCCGAAGATGCGGCGTTGTCCGAGCGGTAAAAACGGTCGAAAATGCGCTGCAATTGGTCCTTTTCAATGTGCTCGGTGGTGTTCGTAACGCAAACCGATATTCCTTGCGGCGTTTTATCCAGACGGAAATCTATTTTTCCGTCCGTAGGGCAATACTTGAAAGCGTTGTCCAGAAGAATGGTAAACAGCTGACGGATCAGATTTTCGTCGCCTTTATAGGTAATATTTTCGGTGATTCGGGCGACGAACGAGCGGTTCTCGCTTTCCGCTACGGCGCGGTAAGAGCGAACCACGTCTTTAGCAACGTCCGACACGGGAAAGTCGATCGCCTTGACGCGTTTTCCCTGCTCGTCCATTTTGGATAGAGCGATCAGGTTGTGCGTCATTGCGGTAAGACGCGCGGTTTGCTTGTCGATATCCCGCAACCATTCGTTATCCGGATCGTCGGACAAAAGAATAGCCGCGTCCGCTTTTATTACGGTAAGAGGCGTTCCCAGCTCGTGACTTGCGGACGTAATGAACTGACGTTGCTTTTTATTCGCGATCGTTACGGGACGCGTAACCCAGAAAGAGGCGGCAAACAGAATTATAAGCATAACGCCCATTCCTATACATGAGAAAAGCACCGACGAAAAGACCGAGCTTTTCAAAGCGTCAAAGCTTAAACTGCGTGAGAGAAACACGATCGTGATTCCGTCGGCATCGCGGAAAACGCGATAGCGGAAGGCGTCCGAAAAGCCTTTGTCCGAATCGCCGCCCAGCACGGCTTTTGCGTATTCCATAGCCTTTTCGTATTTTACGGACGAAATATGGCTTAGATCGACTTGCTTTTCGCCTCCGTCGCGGCTGACGGTAACGACGAAATAGCGCGCGTCGACGTTTGCGCTTTCCGGATACGCGCTTTTGATCGTATCGATCAGCCGGTCGCTTTTAACCACGATATTCGAGTACGAATTTTGCGCGCTGAAAAAGATAATCAAGCCTTGCATGATCAACAACACGAGCATCGATAAAACGATAAAACGTATGCGCATTTTTTTCGTCATTTTATTTCCTCCAGAGCGTAGCCGAGATTGCGCTTTGTCGTGATCCGAACGTTTGCGGAAAGGGCTTCCAGCTTTCGCCTTAAATACGAAACGTACGTCCAGACGGTGTTGGCTTCCGCGTTGCTGTCGAGATCCCAAAGCTTTTCCAGAAATCTGTCGGCGGAAATTATTTTTCCCGGCGAGGACATAAACAGCTTCATCATTCCGAATTCTTTGTTGGTCAGCGTATAACCGCCCAAAGGAGTGGAAAGGCTGCAGTCGGCGTCGTTAAGCGTCACGTTTCCGACTCGGAGAGTGTTGTCCGGTTGCGCTTCCGGCGCGCGTGTGATGCACCTGAGACGAGCCAATAGCTCCCTGAAATCGAAGGGCTTGGTCAGATAATCGTTTGCTCCGGCGTCCAGACCTTCAACCTTGTCCTCGATCTGGTATTTTGCGGTCAGAAGCAGGACGGGAACGCGCCTGCCGTTCTTTCTGGCGGTTTTCAGAACGGTGATTCCGTCTGCGTACGGCATCATAATATCTAAAATTACCGCGTCGTACAAGTCGGAATCGATATGCGACAACGCGTCCGCGCCGTTATACACGACGTCTACGGTATAATTGTTTTTCTTTAATATCGTTTCGACAGCGCGAGCCAAGGATTTGTCGTCTTCCGCAAGTAAAATTCTCATTTTACGCCCTCCGTCAGGTCATATCGCTTAATTATATCATATTTTCTTCAAATCAACGTCAAAAAACGCAGTCAAATTGCGTTATTATCCAAAAAAAACGCCGAGCGCAGAGTTTTTACCCGCTTATATCGACTTTTGCGGAAAGCTTCGGTTTTACGGCGCGCGGCAATATGTTAAAAAGTTTATGCTTTAACCCTATTGAAAAATCGGCGGAGGAACAAAGCCTCTGCCGATTTTGCCCGCGCCCGTTACCGTAGCGGCGAAAAGGGCGATAATTCGTAATCTTATTCGGTTGCGTTATTCGATGGACAGGAACGCCGTATACGCGAGATAAGTTTCGTAAACGTCTGCTTTTGCGACGACTTCCATCGGAGCGTGCATATTCAGCACGGCGATACCCGCGTCTATAACGTTCATATTATAATTTCCGAGAATGTAGGCGATAGTGCCGCCGCCACCCTGATCGACCTTACCGAGCTCGGCGGTCTGGAAATGAACGAGGTTATCGTCAAGCGCTTTTCTTATTTCCGCCATAAATTCGGGCATTGCGTCGTTGGAGCCGGACTTGCCGCGGGAGCCGGTATACTTATTGAATACGATACCGTTGTTGAGATAAGCGGCGTTTTTGTTGTCGTTCACCTCGGGGAAGAGGGGGTCGAAGCCTGCGCTGACGTCGCTGGACAGCATCTTGGTGTTTGCAAACGTCTTTTTAAGCGCGATATAACTGTCGCAGCCTTGTTTTGCAAGCAGATCGGCAACCGAGTTCTCGAAGAACAGACTGTGCGCTCCGGTCGCGCCCACGCTGCCGATCTCTTCCTTATCCACGAGAATGCAGCAGTAGGTGTACTTACCGGGCTTTGCGTCGAGAATGG
Organism: Candidatus Neoclostridium sp.; assembly: GCA_051887715.1. Taxonomy (GTDB): domain Bacteria; phylum Bacillota; class Clostridia; order Christensenellales; family Pumilibacteraceae; genus Neoclostridium. The sequence goes on along the minus strand of JBJFAC010000078.1, from coordinate 2,282 downwards.
CGCGCAGCGAGGTGTAGGCGCACACTCTGTCGTCGTGACCGTATCCGGCTATCATACTTCTGTCCAAGCCGTAATCGCGGGTTTTGCCTGCGGGGACGACTTCGATTTCCGCGGATAAAAAGTCCTCTTCCTCAACGTCGTATTTATCCTTCAGCAGCTTGAGCACGTTGGCTTTAACCGCGTCTTTTTCTTCGCCTTCCAGCGGAACGGAGCCCACCGTGACGTCCAGCTGTTCGCCGCCGATGATCTTATCGCCCGTTTTTTGCAGCTGCTCCTGCGAAAGATGAATGAGAAGGTCGCTGATTCCGACGATAGGATCGCCCTCGTCCTCGCCGATATTGACGTAAGCCGTAGTGCCGTCCTTTTTGCATATAACGCCGTGCAGAGCGAGCGGAATGGTGACGTACTGATATTTCTTCACGCCGCCGTAGTAGTGCGTGTCCAGAAGAGCAAAGCCGTTGGACTCGTACAGGGGATTCTGTTTAAGATCGAGACGGGGCGAGTCGATGTGCGCGCCCAGCACTCTCATGCCTTCGACGAGCGGCTTTTCGCCTATCACGTATAAAACGACGTTCTTGTTTTTGTTTACCTCGTACAGCTTGTCGCCGGGCTTTATTTCGCTTACGGTTTGAACGTTTTTGAAACCCTTGGCTTCGGCGGCTTTGACCGCTTCCCTGACGGCGAGGCGTTCGGTTTTGGACGCGGTTAGAAAATTCTTGTAGTCCTCGGCAAAATCAAAGATATTCTTTTTCTTTTCCTCGGTAATGCCGTTCCATATATTTTTAGCGTACATAGAAAGTACCTCCGTTTTTTTGAAAATATTATACACCACTCCGCGCAAAAAATCAACCTAAATCGCGATATTTTGTCGACTGAACTTGACAAAAGCGCATTCAAAGTGGTACAATCTGAGTATAATTACGCGCAAGCGAACGCAACGGAGAAAAAAGTATGAGAAAATTGATAATAAACGTAGACCTGGGAATCGATCTTATGGAATTTTTCGACCGCGCCGCAAAAGTCGGCTGGGACGGAGTTTTCACCGGTTGGAACGAGGAAAAGGGCAATAAATATATTGCGGAAAGGATAAAAGCGGACGGACTTATCTATCAGTCGGTGCACGCGCCCTTCAACAAATGCGATAGGCTGTGGGAGGAGGACGAGCGCGGCGACGCCGAGGTAGAGCGTCAGAAAAAGTGTCTGCGCGACAGCGCGGAAGCCGGCGTGGATCTGGTCGTTATGCACGCGATAATAGGTATGGACAAATGCACGCCCACGAATATCGGCGTGGACAGATTCGGCAAAATACTTGACGAAGCGCAGTCGCTGGGCGTTAAAGTGGCGGTGGAAAACACCGAGGGCGAGTGCTACGTCGAAAAGCTGTTTGCCGATTTAAAATCGCACCCGGCGCTCGGCTTTTGCATAGATACCGGGCACGAAATGTGCTACAACTACAGCCAAGATATTATCGGCAAGTACGGCGACAAGCTTATTGCCACGCACTTAAACGATAATATGGGCGTTACGGGCGAGAAGATCACATGGTACGACGACGCGCACATGATGCCCTTCGACGGCATTGCCGATTGGGACGGAATAGCGCGACGCATCAAAAAAACGCCGTTCGACGGACCGCTCACCTTCGAGCTTAACAAGTACAACCGCCCCGAACGCCACACGCACGACCGCTACGCGCAACTCGACGCCGACGGCTATTTGTCGCTTGCTCTGGAAAAAGCGAAAAAATTCCGCGTTCTTTTGGAGCGGTAACGCTTACTTCGCTCAAGCCGCAGGCTTTACGTCGATTGCGGCGTCGCGCGCGGTATCGGGCAAGTGCATTTTTACCGATTTTTTCAATAGGAAATACGATACCGTAGCCGTCAGAACTTCCGCAACGGGGAACGTCCACCATATAACCGTGGACGCGTAGGGGCTGAGCGTAAACAAATACGCCGTAGGTAACACGAAGACGATTAAACGCAACGCCGAGATTATCAAAGGCGAATACACCTCGTTAAAGCCCTGCAGCACGCCTTGAACAGCCACGCTGTATCCCATAAAAACGTAGCCGATTGTCGCTATGTGCAAAGCGATACGGCAGGTTTCTATTACGTCGCTTTTTGCGACGACGGACGACTCTTCGACGGTAAGCGCAAACAATCGGGAAATAGGGCTTGCAAGAACCTGGTATAAAACGGTTAATACGGCGGTCACGATCAGCGAATCGCCTATGCCGTATTTTATCGTTTCCTTCACCCGCGCATAATTTTTCATTCCGTAAT
>JBJFAC010000077.1:0-6296 GCA_051887715.1 Candidatus Neoclostridium sp. | reverse complement strand
GACCTTAGTCAGCGCCGTGCAAGCGGAAAACGCGCCGTCGCCAATACTTTCCACGCCCGCTCCCGCGCGTATTTCCGTGACGAAAGGATTGCCTGCAAACGCGTATTTATAAACCGAGTAATTTCTGCCGTTGAAGCTATCGGGAAGAGAGAGCGTTTCGTTTTGTCCGGAGTAGCAGACGAGTGAAACCGCGCCGTCGTCGTAGAAAACGAAGTCGTTTTGCTCTTTCAGCTTGCCGACGTCGCTTGCGGAAGTATAAACGGCGCGCGCGTTATAAGCAACGAAACCGTTATTCGAGCTGCCGGCGTAAATATAAAGCGGCGAGAAATTGAAAACCTCCAGCAGTTTGTTACAGCCGAAAAAGGCGTTGTTTCCGATTTTCGTAACGTTTTCGTGCAGGGTGACGCAGAGAAGGTCGATACAGTTTTTGAAGGCGCAATCGGGAATTTCGGTTACGTCGGAGGGAACGACAAGGTGAGTAAGCGCTTTGCCGTTGAGGTATAGCCTTGAAAAAGAGGGACTTTTTTCGTGCCTGATATTGCTAAGTCCGTCGATTTTGCAGTAAGCCGAAAGGTCGTTAATGCGAACGGCGAAAATATCGTTACAATTGTAGAATGCGTTTTTATCCACGCTCGACAGAGCCGCGCCCAGGGTTAAATCGGTAAGGCGCCGGCATTCGGCAAACGCATATTCGCCTATCGAGCGAACGCTTTCGCCCAGCGATAAGGCGACGGGATCGCAGAAATAGAACGCGCTATTGCCGATTTCCGTAACGTTTTTGCCGATGGAAATATCCGTTAGCGCACGGCAGTAAGAAAACGAACAGTCGCCGATTTCCGTAACGTCTTTGCCCAAAGAAACGCTTGAAAGCGCGGGGCAGTAAGAAAACGCGTAGTCGCCTATCGAGCTTGCGCCGCCGCTTGCCGACAGGCTCGTAAGCGTCCGATTTTTGTAAAACGCGTATTTATAAACCGAGTAGTTTTTGCCGTTACGGGAGGAGGGCAGAGTAAGCGCCGTCTCATCGCCCGTATAGCCGAGAAGAATATCTTCCCGGTCGCAGAAGATAAAGTCGCCGTCGGCAGCCAGTATGCTCTCGTTGCCCGAAGTAACGTTAAGGGCGTACAAAGCGACGCCGCCGTTATCGGAAGCGCCCTTCGACACGGAAAGAGAGCTGTAATTGCGCACTTCAACCAGCTTGTTGCACCGGTAAAACGCCTGATTGCCGATTTTCGTCAGCCCTTTAGGTAGGGTGACGCTGACGATCGAATTGCAGCCTGCGAATACGTTTGCATTGACTGCCGTCACTCCCTCGGGAATGACCGCTTCGGTCAAAAGCTCGCCGTTGAGATAAAGATTGCTTGCCGTATATAACGGGTTAGCGGTGTAATCGGAGAAAGAACTGCCGCACCACGCCTTCAGATTGGTTATGTAAAGGCTGTCCAGAAGGGAACAGTTTTCAAAAGCATTGCTTTGCACGGTAAGCGCGTCGTTTGAAATAGTCACGCGGCGAAGCGAACTGCAGCCGCTGAAAGCCTGTGAGCCTATCGTTTCCACGCTGTCCGGGATATACACGGAAACGATATTTTTATTGTTGTAAGCAAACGCTCTGCTCCCGACGCCCTTGACCGGCATGCCCTCGTATGTGGGAGCGATGGATATTTCCGTTGCCGTGACCGAATCGCTTATTCCCGCGCAGACCGTTATACCGTTTTCCGTCTTGTAAATCAACCCCTCGGTGGGAGCGGGCTGTCCGCAGATAGGGCAGGCGCCGGAAGTGAAATTATGGCTGATTTTTTGCTCCGCTTCGGTCTTTACGTCCGTAAATGTTTTGCCGTAAAGCGTTGCCGTAGCGGTATATTCCGCCGTTCCCGTCTTGATGCAGGTGGGACTTAACGTGATTTTTTTCGTGATCGCGGCGGTTACCGATTGCCGATAATCGCACTGATTGCAGGAGAATTCGGCGGTTGCTTCCTTTTCGTCGTTCCAGTGCCATAAATAAAGCGTGTAGTCGTGCTCGGTTCTTGGCAGAATTTCCGTCTTTTGGACGGAATACGTTTTGCCGTTATATTCCGCAGTCGCGATATAGATTTTTTCTCCCGTCGAGGTGCAGGTGGGGCTTGAAAAAATGCTCGAGGTCACTGCGGCGGTTATTTCGATCTTGTGCGAGTTGTCGTTTTGGCAGGACAAAATCAGTTTTGCCTTGTCGTAGCCCGTCCACGCCCAATCGGTTTCGGAGTAGTTATGTCCGTAGTGCGGCAGGGAAACGGAGTGAGAAAGAGTAAATTCTTCGCCGTCCACCGTCGCTTTCGCAACGTATTCCGCCTCGCCGTCCTGCTCGCAGGTCACGGGCCTTATAACGCGCTCATTTATTTCGGCGGGCACCGTCTTACCGTGAGAGGCGTCGTTTTTGCACGAGACGGTAAGGTAGCCCTCTTTTTCTTCCCAATCGCAGTCCCATTCGGGCTGAACGTAGTCGTGTCCGAGGGGAGCGAGCCGCGTGGAAGCAAAGTCTATTTCGTTTGCCGCGGCTTCGTCCGAAAAGAGCTTGCCGCAAGCCGAGCACTGCCGATATTCTACGTTGCCTTCCTCCTCGCAGGTGGCGGCGTTCGCCCCGATAAGGCTAAGCGTATGATTTAAGGCGGCTACCGTTTCGTTTGCGTAGTCCGTAAAAACCCGACCGTCGAACTCCGCGGTCGCGACCAAGCTGTTCACTCCGCTTTCGGAGCAGGTCGGCGGAACGGAATTGTCGACGTCGACGGACGCGTTCACGGTCTGAACGTGGGCGGAATCGTGCGCGCATACGAAGGTAGCCGTTGCGCTTTCAAAGCCCGTCCAGTCCCAGATCGGCTCGCCGTAATCGTGCCCCGTCGGATCGGAAGTAATTTCCTTGTATTGGTCGCCGCAGTCGCACAAATAGACGACGTAGCCGGGCTGAGTGCAGGTGGGCTCGACCGCGCTTTCTTTATAAGCGTGCTCGTGTTCTTCTCCTCCGCCGCAGGCGGCAAAGCAAGCGAACGACGCCAGAAGACATGCGGTAAACGTAATCAATAATTTTCTTTTCATATCGGAACACCGTAAAAAGTTATTTTTTGTCGGAAACGACCGATATATTATAGCATTTCCGCGCCGAAAAATCAATAATATGCGATAAAGACATCGTATATGCCGTAAAAATATGCCGCAGAATAACGCGCAAAGAAAAAGCGTTCGTCTCTTTGACCACTTGGCGAACGCTTTACTATGTTTTATCGATTTTTACTGCCGGATTATTCTTTGCTTTCGTATATGCGGACGAACTCGTTTACGTCGGAAATGAGCGGTTGCATAGGCGTGGTTAAGGTCGCTCTGTCGGCAACGCACAGCCACATGCACGAGCCGAGAAGAGGCCCTGCAAGGCGGTGCAGGCGGCATTTTTCGCCCGAAGTGAGGAAAAGGAAGGGAATGCCAAGCGTTTCGCTCAGCCGAACGGTGGTTTTCAGATTGTCGGAAAGTTGCTTATCGTCGTGGGAGAAAGTCACTATTTTGGCAACGTCCGCGCCTCTTCGCTTTTGCTCGAACGCCATAGAAAGCACGGTTTGCTCGTCGCGGAAGTCGGGCACGTGCGAAGAAATAAGCACCTCGCCGCCCAGATCGTGCACCCTTTCGGCAAAATCCGACTGCTTTTTTATCGCAGCGTCGTCCTTCGTCAATTGATCGGGATGCGGACAAAAGCTGTCGCCGGGAATATCGATAAGCGTGGCTCCGCACCGGAGAGCGAGCAAAAGCTCGTCAAAGCATTGCTCTTCGGGCTTGGCTTCTCTGTTAACCCAGTGATAGTCGGTGACGTAAAAGGGCTTGCCGCAGCCGGCGGCGAATACGTTTTCAAGCGTTTTTCGGTTGATATATTCGCTTTTAAGTCGTTCCAGCTGTAAGCCGAACGCGTCCGCGCCCTGCCGTAAACCGTTTTCGACGGTTTTTACGGCTTCGTCCGCCGTTTCCGTTTGTATCATAACCGTTTTAAGCGGCTTTTCTGCGTTTAAAAAGCTTGCTTTCATTTTGCTCCCCACGATTTATTCGTAACCAGAACGTGACCGCCGTCCACCAGAAGAGTAGTGCCCGTGATAAACGACGCCTTATCTGACGCCAGAAAATATATTGCGTTTACTATTTCGATCGGTTCCGCCGCCCTGTGCATAAGAGTGGGCATACCGCTCATAGCGGCGCGGGTAAGCACGGGACCGGGAGCGACGCAGCACGCGCGGATATTGTGCTCCGCGCCCGCCATAGCCACGCTTTTGACGAAACCGCTCATAAGCGCGCTCTTGCTGGTGGGGTAGTCCATTCCCAATCCGTCGCCGTCTATTCCGGTCACCGAGCCGAGACAAATGAAAACTCCTCCGCCCGATTCGATCATATACGGCATTGCGGCGTGAGCAAAGTAGAACGGACCTTTCAGATTGACGTCTATGCCCCAGTCGTACACCTCTATCGGAGTCTCCCAGAACGTCGGTTCGTTTGAGCCGAGCATACGCTTTGCCGTACCGCCCGCGCAACAAACGAGCGTGTCCAGCGAGCCGAATTTTTCATAAGCACGCGCGCACGCCGACTTGACTTCGTCGTAGTTTCTCACGTCAGCTTTCATGCAGAGCACGTTTATTCCCTCTTTTATCAGCTCTTCCGATTTTTCGTCCATAGCCGGTTGGTTTACGTCGCACATAACGATATTCGCGCCGTTTTTGCCGAACTGACGGCAGCATTCCCAGCCTATTCCGCTTGCCGCGCCGGTGATCAGCACGGTTTTATTCTCGAATTCCATAATTCGTTCCCTCCGTAATAAAAAAGACCGATTGCTTAAAGTATAACGCTTTTGGTTCAATCGGTCAAGTGTTTTTTATGAGCGAGCGCGATTTTACTTCTGTCCGCGCGCTTTATTTTTTTCTTTTGATAAACTTGTTGAGAAGAATATACGCCGCAATAAGCACGACGATCGCGCCGCCTAAAACGGCAAACATACCGGCTATCGGAACGGCTTGACCGCCTGCAAAGTTAATGGAGCAGTCCACGCTGTTTTTTATTTCCTGAACGACGGCTTTTACGGTTTCGACGTTTTCGGGCGAAGCGTCCGCAACCAGCCTGTCGAACGCGCTGCCCATACAGTGATTGCGAAGAAGCGCCGTTCCGTACGTTCCGGGCAGGAAGGAAACGAAGGTGTTCAGCCATTGCGGCAGTTGACTTAGCGGCATATAAGCGCCGCTTAAAAAGCCGTAAGTCGAGCTGACGATCGAGCCCACCGCCGACATCTGCCCCTGCGAGGAAAGGAAGAAGTTGACCACCGACGACAGCGCCGTGCCGAACGATGCCAGCAGAACCACGTCGAGCAGAATAAGCAAAACGTCGGTAAAGGTCAAAAACCAGCCCACAGCCGCAAGGTAGATAAAGCTTATGCTAAGCGCGAACAGGCACACGATCATCGTGTTGACGAAGGTCGCGACGTAGTAGGACAACGCCATCGTTCTGCGCTTTACGGGCGTTATGTAAAAGTCGTTGGTCATTCCGTAAACCTTGTCCTGCACCATGATCATATTCGAGCAGAACGAGACGGTGACGCACGAGGTGGCAAGCAGCGACGACACCAGCTGTCCGCCCGATAAGCCGTTTATAACGCTTTGAGAAGCCGACAGACCCGCCCGTCCCAGCGCGTCGATAAACGAGTTTTTATAAACGTCGCCCAAAAAAGTGACGAACAGAATAAGCAGTATTCCCGGCGTTATCAACGATACGAGGAATAAGCCCAGGTCCTTAAAAAACAGTTTTATATTGCGTCCCGTGAAAGATAAAAAGGTTGCCATATTATTTCGCCTCCGATTTTTTGCCCGTTACGGCTATAAACACGTCGTCCATCTTGCCTTTGATTATTTCGTAGTCGGCGAAAACCTCGGGATGAGCGACGATGAGAGAGGTTGCCTCCGCGGTGTTTTTAACGGCGATACGGAAGCCGTCCTGCACTGCCTCGTACGGCTTGCCGAGAGTGGCGATCGCGTTTTCGTCGTCGGTGTAGACGGTGATAAAGTCGCCCGTGTACGCGTTTTTGAGTTCGAGAGGAGTGCCCTCCGCCGCCAGCCTTCCGTGATCGATAATGACGACGTAATCGGCGTCGGCGGCTTCTTCCATATAGTGCGTGGTAAGAAAAACCGTCATACCGGTGCTTTTTTGCAGAGAGTAGACGACCTCCCACAGCGTTTTTCTGGTCATCGGATCCAGACCGGTGGTCGGCTCGTCCAGAATGAGCAGACCGGGCTTGTGAATGAGTGCGCGCG
>JBJFAC010000076.1:0-6331 GCA_051887715.1 Candidatus Neoclostridium sp. | reverse complement strand
TCCACAAAAGAATTAAAATCAAGTTATATTTTTAGCCTTATGGCTAAAAGTGATATGCAAGGGGCTTGCGTTATATTTCGGCTATGCCGAAGTTATATTATATTTGCCTTAACTTCTCTCGAAGAGAGAAATAACACTTTGCTGAAAGCAAAATATAACTGCCTAAGCAATATAACTTGCCGTAAGGCAAATATAACTAACGGCGCAGCGATAAATCCCTATCGCTACTCCGTTTAAAAGCCGGGTTTTCTTTTCTCCGCAAAACCGCTTGAATTATATTCGTTTTTTTGCTATAATATATTCGGCGATAAATAAGAATTTACAGGGGATAAAATATGAAACTGAAGAACGTTTTAATAGTTGTTAAGGATATAGAAAAATCGAAAAAATTCTATCACGACTTATTCGGAATGGATTTAGTTCTTGATAACGACGGCAATATGATCCTAACCGACGGACTTGTTCTTCAGGACGAGAAAATATGGAACGAATTTTTGAATAAAGACGTCATTCCGAAGAGCAACTCTTGCGAATTGTATTTTGAAGAGCAGAATATAGAAGCATTTATTGCAAAATTAGAAAAGTTATATCCCGCGATTGAATACGTTAACCGTCTTATGACGCATAGTTGGGGACAGCAAGTAATACGATTCTACGATTTGGACGGTAATTTAATCGAAGTCGGAACGCCTGTGTGATCGTCAAAGTCCGTTATAACGTCTTGCCAAGCCCTGATCGTCTTGCACCGATACTATTAAACTTTTTTCTCGGAATAACGGGCAAAAGCTATTTCTTTTTGTAGAAAAACAGCTTGGATTTACCCTTTTGGAAAATCAGAACGCTCAATCCGCAATTTTGGGGAGTGCAGGAAAAATCGAACGCTTTTCCGTCCGAATCGACGAAAACGTAATCGCCGTCCAAAAAATTCAGCTCGAACTTAGCGCATTCGTAGGGCGATTCTTCGCGACGGAACGCAAGCAGCACGCCGTCGCCTTTTTCGGGGCGGTCGAACGCGTACGCGCACCAGGCTTTTTCGTCGTCGGAAATGCCGGTAAGAGGATAGAAATCCTCGGACAAATATTCGCGCACCGACAAAAATTCGCGCATGTATTTCTCTATGACCGCTATTCTTTCGGGCTCGGCGAACTTATCGTCGCGCTCGGAATAAAAGAAATTGGTGGTCATAGCCGGGGAATAGGCGCTTCTTATGGAATACTCGGAAACCATTCTGCCGCAACCCGTGCCGGAGTAAGGCATAAGCGAATTGAACGCCACGTTGTGGCACTGCGTTCCTCTGGTTTGCGGATACGCCGGGCATTGGAAGTCGCTGCGCCACAAGGGTATGCTTCTACGGAGCGTTTCGATATCTATTCTTCTGCCGCCCGAAGCGCAGTTGTCTATGATAAGATGCGGAAATTTCTCAAGCAACGCGTCCCAAAGCGCGTATAGGCCGTTGATATGCTTGATCTCGGTAAGTCCGCGGCGATCCTGCTCGTCCGCGCCTCTCCAGAATTCCAGCGGCGACATATTAAAGTCCTGCCTGTAACAATCTACGCCGACGCTTCCGATAACGCCGCAAAGCGTGTCGAAACAATACTGCCAAGCCTCCGCGTTGCCCAGATTAAGCAGACGGTTTAGGTCGTTTTTATCCGGTCCGACGAGGAAATATTCGGGGTGCTCGCGCGTTACGGGAGTGCCCTCTATCGCGCGCTCCGGCTCGAACCACAGCAAGAATTTCTTGCCCGCCGCGTGCACGGCTTCGGAAACGTCCTTTAATCCGTTCGGATGAATATCTTTACTCACGCGCCAATCGCCCACGTGCATATACCAGTCTCCCTCGAACTCGTCGGGAGTCGGGCTCGTGCCGTCGCCGTACCAGCCGGCGTCCATCCATATATAGTCGTACGGCAGACCGCTTTTAGCTATGCAATCTATTCTTTCCAGCACCGAGCTCGTTTTCATTCCGCCCCAGATCCCGGCGCACAACGGACCGTATTGGTCGCGTCCGGGCTGTCCTATAAGCGAAAAATGCGTTTTTACCAGCCTGCGCCACTTATTAGCGCCGTCCGTCTCACTGCCCTCGTACGGCATTACCACGACGGACGAAGTGCGCACCTTTTCGCCGGGCTTTAAGTAGAAATTCGCGTCCTGAACGCCCGAACGGAACTTTATTCCGCTCTCCGTCCGCTCCGCCGCGGCGGTCCATTGTCCCGTCCAGCCGACCGCAAAATAATAGCCGCGATCCGTCTTATGCACGCGGAAAAACGGCGCCTGCGCTTCGCTCGATCTGCCGCCCGACGTGCGGAATTCGCGCTTTTCGCCCACTCCGAGACAGTTTGGGTACACGTTATTGCTTATCTTGTCAATGTCGCAGTAAAACTCCTTCGTATCCCACGTCGAACCGACGGGAGCGTACAGCCGCGTAGACGTTTTTACGTCGGGGAAAAACGACGTCCACTCGCGCGCCTTTTCTTCGGGGAGCGGTAAAACGACGTCGCAATCAAACAAATCGGAAATTATTTCCGTGTTGCCGTCTCCCTCGTTTTCAAAATAATTCACCCATTCGGCGGCTCCGAAATCTCCGTACTCGCTTAAAACGCAGGTGACCTTCAGTCCGCCGAACCTGTACGTGGTAATCGTTCGGTCCGCTTGCTTTACTACCTCTTTTTCGTGCGGCAAAGCGGCCGAGTCCTTTCCTCCCAGCTTAAAAGAAAACAGTCTGCCGCTGAATAATCCGTCCATTTTTTCTCTCCTTTCGGTTTTTTAAAGCGCCCCGATCCGGTTGCTGCGCGATCGCGCGTACGACACCGGTCTGCGACTTGCTTTTTCGCGACAATTATAACACGCTTTTCGCAGTTCGTAAAGCGCTATTTGTAGCATAAAACATTAAAAATCTGTCATATTAGCCGAAAAACATAATATTCGTAGCACGGGAATCGAGTATTTACGGCACGCTTTTTTAATTCGGCTATTTCGCGGCTTTCAAATCCCCCGGCGGCGTAACCGCTCATTTACAAGCGCTTTACGGCTTTGTCGCGCTGACGATTGTTTCCGCTCCCGTCACGCCGATTTTTTTGACGACCGAACCGCTTTTTTCAAGCGCTTTACCGCTTCTTACAACCGCTTTTTCGCCGCTCCTACCGCGCCGGTTTCGTCCTTTGCTTGACTTTTGCCCGCAAAGCATATATAATTATTAAAATGAAAGCGCCCGGAGAAAAATATGAACATAGTTTCCGTACTCAAAAAAAATCCGATAATTCACGCGGTCTCCTCGCCCGACGGGCTCGAAGCGGCGGCTAACGGCAAAAGCGACGTCATTTTTCTGCTCAAAAGCGACCTTTCCGAGCTCAAAAAGGCCGTTTCCTACGCTCACGACCGCGGCAAAAAGATTTTTATTCATATCGATCTTGCGGAAGGTCTCGGCAAGGACGAGGCGGCAGTCGCATTCGTCGCAAGCTACGTCCGCCCCGACGGCATCATCTCCACCAAAAGCTCGCTCATACGCGCCGCCAAAACGCTGGGGCTGAGTACCGTTTACCGCGTTTTCCTTATCGACAGCCAGGGCGTGAAAACCGCTTTAAGCTCGGTTCGCAAAACCGATTGCGATTTCGTCGAAATAATGCCCGGTATTATTTATAAGGAAATCGAAGCGTTCGCAGCTCTCGGAAAAAATCTGATAGCAGGCGGTCTTATCGAAACGCGCGAAGAAGCTATGCACGCTCTCAAAAGCGGAGCTATCGCCGTTTCCACAAGCGGAGCGCTCGCGGACTGACTTTTTCTCTGCGCAACCGTACGAACGCAAGAATGTTTTGTTATTGTATAAAACGGAGCGGTCGACGTTCACACAAGCCGCGTAGTCGACGTTTCCGCAAGCGGAGCAATTACGAACTTTTTTACTCTTTACGTTTGCAAGGAAATAGAAGCGTTCGCCGCTCTCGGAAAAAACCGATTGCAGGCGGTCTTATCGAAACGCGCGAAGAAGCTATGCGCGCTCTCAAAAGCGGAGCTATCGTCGTTTCCACAAGCGGAGCGCTCGCGGACTGACTTTTTCTCCACGAAACCGTCGAGCGCAAGAATGTTTTGTTATTGTATAAAACGGAGCGGTCGACGTTCACACAAGCCGCGTAGTCGACGTTTCCGCAAGCGGAGCAATTACGAACTTTTTTACTCTTTACGTTTGCAAGGAAATAGAAGCGTTCGCCGCTCTCGGAAAAAACCGATTGCAGGCGGTCTTATCGAAACGCGCGAATAAGCTATGCGCGCTCTCAAAAGCGAAGCTATCGCCGTTTCCACAAGCGGAGCGCTCGCGGACTGACTTTTTCTCTACGAAACCGTCGAGCGCAAGAATGTCCTATTTCTGCATTTTATTAAATCCCATCGCGACGGCATTCGACACGCTAAATCTCAGCGATCCGTTTATCGGCTCGCTTTTTTAATGCCTCGCTTTCCGCAAACGGCAAAGAGAATTTGATTTTATTCTCCCCTGCCTCACCCGTTGCGGCTATCTTCCCACACCCCCACCGCCGACGTGATCATGCGACTTACCGGCACTAAGACGTGGTTAACTTTTCACTTACCGGCACTAAGGCGCGGTTTATCTGCTTTTTCTCAGCCTCCCTCCGGGAGGGAGGGGGACCGCGTCAGCGGTGGAAGGAGCAAGCGTCTTATAAAATATATCCTTAAAAGAGAAACCTGTAGGGGCGACCATCGGTCGTCCTAAAAACGATATTCCATTGTAGGGGCGACCATCGGTCGTCCGCAAACAAAAATCATTACAAACGCGACCATCGCCCCTCCGCAAACCGTTATTTCCTTGTAGGGGCGAGCATTGGTCGTCCGCTGCTTAGGATAATAAACAAACGGCCGGACGTCAACTTAAAAATTGCTATTATCTGCAACGAATACGGCGCCGGTTTGCTCACAAAAAGAGCTCAAATAAGTGTTAAACCGCAAAAACTTTTTCTTCCGAATTTTTTATTACCGCAAAAACAAGCAGCGCAATTATCGATCTTATAAAAATCATCGAAAAATGTTACGAATATTTTTCGTATTTGTCAAAAATCACGTATTTTTAAGCCGTTTTGCCGCCAAAATCGGAGTTTTTTGCTATTTTTCTGCTCGATCATAGGTCGTTATTTTTTTCGCAAAACCAAGCAAATACGAATATTTTTCGTATAATTCACCGCTTTTTGCGCGTTTATACAGAAAAAATCCCGTTTTCTGTTTTATTCTCGTAAAACGCCGCTTTTCGCCCCGATTTTAACCCGACTCTCTCGCCCGATTTGCTCCAAAAAACAGCAGTCTTTTAGTACGAGAATTCTTCGTATTGCACGAAGATTTTTCGTATTACACTAATTTATGCGGTTTTTGCGGCATTTTGTAAGGTTTTTCGCTGTTTTTTTGCCTATAAACGGCTTTCTTTTTTGCCTTACTTGTTCCGCCAAGCATGCGTTTATACGAAAATTCTTCGTATTGATTTCCACAAGAAAAACCGTCTTTTTTAACGCGCGAAGCGTTTTTTTCGCTCGCCTTAACGTCGTACGGGCAGAATGTTTTTGCCTTTTTTGACCAAAGCCGGCACGGCAACTTCGGCCTTATTCCGAACCGTATTTTTAGCGCACGTTTCTTCTTTTTTAGTTATCTCGGCGACTTATCGGCATTTCGCCTTCTTCGTCTTTTCTGTCTTCGTTTTTTCAATTTTACGCTGACGGGCTTTTCTCTTTCAAGTCGTTTTTTCGCCGTTGTTTACGCGTTTCCGGCTGATATTTTTCGACGTTTCAACTGCATCTTTTCGGCGATTTTTCCGGCGATTTTCGGGCATCGGCAGCCGCCCGGACGACATTCCCCGTCATCAGCCGAAACCGCCTGTTTTATATAACGATCAATCGTATAAAGCACTGTTTTTTTGCCGTTTTTTCCTTATTTCGGCGCTACAAAACACACACAACCTAGCGTACCAAGGAGAAAAACGCCGCTGAATTAATCGCTGTTCTGTCCGACGTTTTCAGCAGTTTGCATCTCGCGGCGACTTATCAAAAACGGTCAGAGCTGCATCAAAAGCCGTCAGAGCAGTATAGAAGACTTTGCAAAGCGCAATTTCAACGCTGTTTTTCGTCGCGGATGCCTAATGCAGCACGGATTAGCGGGGAAAAATTCAGCGCAATATATATGCTATTAGTTATTATTTCATAACGCAATTTTATCCTATTTTTACATTATAGAATATAACTGACAGAGCTGTTCTTTAACAGTTAATTGCGTAATAATACTTATTTTCACCAATATATTGTGGATAAGTGGAGGAAAATGCGAATAACTTTGTGGATAAGTT
>JBJFAC010000075.1:0-6407 GCA_051887715.1 Candidatus Neoclostridium sp. | reverse complement strand
CTTTGGTGAAGTATAGTGTGCTATACTTTTGTTGTGGACTAAAAATTCCCTATGGAAAATGCGTTTTAGCGCCGACTTTTTGCGTTTTTCCACGTGCGTTTATCGCGCGAGGCGTTTTATTTCTTTATAAAGTTCTTATCGATAAACTGCAGATAGTCGACGTACTTAAGCGGCTTGGAGAAGTAGTAGCCCTGAATAACGTCGCACCCGATTGCCTCCAGACGCATCAGGTCCTCTTTGGTTTCGACGCCCTCCTGCGTGACCTTCATACCCAGCTTTTTGACCATTCCGATCACACTGGTAAGAAGCGTTTCGCTGCGTTTGGGATTGGCTCCGCTGCTCAGGAAGAAGCTGTCCAGCTTAATTTCGTCGATAGTGATTGTTTTAAGTAAGTTATACGAGGAATAGCCCGTTCCAAAGTCGTCGATCGAGCACAAAAATCCCTCGTCGTGCAGCTCGCCCATGATTTTTGCCATATAGTCGTAGTCCTCGTAGGCAAAGCTTTCGGTAAATTCCAGCGTTATAAAGCCGTCCTTGATGCCGAATTTTTTCTTTATACGAACGTAATAATTGACGAAGTCGGGCTGAATTGCGGACACGCGCGACACGTTTATCGAAATGGGGAAGCACATTTTGCGCTCGGCAATGCGCGAGGCAATGTTTTCGCAGGCTTTGTAAAGGACGAAACGGTCGATTTTCACGATAAAGCCGTTTTCCTCGAATACGGGCAAAAACTCGCTGGGCAGGCGATAGCTGTCTATTTTCGGATCGTACCAACGTATGAGAATTTCGCTTCCGTCCAACGTTTTGTTGCGGAGATTGTATTTCGGCTGATAGAACAGATGGAACTCGCTGTTTTTGAGCGCGCTTTCCATTCGCGTTTCTATTTCCGCCTTTTTTATGTAATTTTCGCGCAGAATTTCGTCGTAGTAGTTGATATTAAGCGCTTTTGCGCGCCGGTTTGCGCTCTCGCGGGTGTGGCGCAGTCCCTCGTACATAACGGTTACGCTTTCGTGGCGCTCCCTGTCGATCTCGTACACCGAGAAATTGACGCCCACTTTGTAATCTTCGCCGACGTTGAACGAGGAAATCCTAAGGTACATACCGCTGAGTCGTTCGTCGAACGCTTTACGATCGCTGAAATGCATAAACAGCATAAACTCGCCGTTGCCCATATAGCCGAACGTCTCGCCGGCACGCATGGAAACGCGCACCGTCTTCGTAACGAAGTTTTTCAGGTTGTCCGCGCCCTCTTCGCCGAATTTCTCCGTAAAGTAGGTCAGGTTGTGAATTTCAAGGAGCACCGCCGCAAACGACGACGACGGATAGCGCTTCAACAAGGTTTCCACGTCCTTTTCCAGTTTTTTGGGAGTGGAACAGCCCAGCTTTGAATCGATCATTTCCAGCGCGTATATGCGTTTTTTCTCCGAGCGGCTCCACAGTATTACGGTAACGACCAGCACGGCTACTATACATACCAGCCCGACGAGCGAGCCCCAGATGGTCTGCTTTATCGCAAAGCCTTCGTCGTACACCGCCGACGCCTTGTACGCGCACACCAGCGACACGCCTCCGCGCTCCGTGCCGAACGGCAACACGACCAGAACGTACTCTTCCGAGCCTCCTCTGTAATAGAACGACTTGGTTTCGTTGCCGGAAAGCGCTTCTACCGCCTCGTCCTTATGCGGGCTGTCGACAAAAATATCGGAAAAAACGTCCTTTACGAAGTCGTTTCTGTTAATTTCGTAAAAATCGGAATTGTCAACCACGTCGAAAATTCTGCCGTTGCCCTTGCAAACGAACATAAAATCCGCTTTATTGAAAATTTCCGCCGCGGCGTCGTCCGAATCGGAATAAACGCTGCTTATAAACAGCATTTCGCTTTCGTACACGACCGCTATTCCTTTTATGCTTCCTTCAAAAATCTGAGGATTGGGGTAGTCGACGCGCGTAACCGTTGCAACCACCATATTGTGGTCGCCGAACTGGAACAGCTCGGACTGCACGGTTTTTTGCGTGTTGCGGAGCGCGGTCAGTTCGGGATAAGCGGTGATTTCTTCGTCGTACGAATTAAAAATACCGTCGTCGGTGAAGTACAACAGCTCCACGGTGTCGTCGGCAATTCTCACCGTAGCGGCAACGTCCTTAAAGCGGTTTTTCATTTCCTCTTCGCCGGTGGCGTGAGCGAGCTCCGACGCGTAAAATTCCGTTTCCGCGTCCATTCTCGCATACCTTTTTTCCAGCGACTGAGCCAGCGAGGTGGCGTGCACAGCCGCTCTTTCGGCAGCCTGAGACTCCACGGCGGTGGAATAGTCAACGCCGAGCATAATAAAATATATGAAGAAAAATGCGCAAAGGAGCAGTGCCACCGAATAAGCGATTTTACTGCCGTTCTTTTTCAGAAAATTATTCATCTTTCACCTGCTTTTCTACGTCGATTTCACGCGCGCTGCCGCTTTCTTCGGAATTTTGCGGCGCTAAGTCGTTTTTCTCCTCTTTCCGTCTGTCCGAACGTAAACCGTTGGCTCTTCCTTCTTTTCCGTCGGCTTTTTTGCCGCCCGACGGCTGTTTTTTTACCGTTTTACTTGTTTTTCCTGCGCCCGACGGCTGTTTTTTTGCTTTATTACCCGATTTTCCTGCGTCCGACGCCTGATTTTTTGCTTTTTTGCGGTCGGACTGCAGCATTTTTTGCACTTCCTCACGAACGCGCCTGTCGATAATCTCTTGCTTTTTCTGCTCCGAGGTCTTAGCCGAGCCCTCTTTGAACACGGCGATGATGTCGGGCACATACACGAACGCGAAAACGAAGGCGAACAGCGCTATTATCGCGACGAGCCCCAGCGGCGAAGTGTACAGCTTTCCGATAAAGGTCAAAACGGGCAGATTGCAAACGTACACCGCCTCTATGTCCTCGGCAGAAACGGCTTTTGCGTCCGGAGCGGAATTCGCGTCGCCCTTAGTCACGTACACGCCCTCGGTTTCGTTCACCTCGCAAATGCGGTGAACGATGAGCTCGCCGTACAGCGGAGAGGACGTATCCGTCATTCGGTAGGCGATGACGTCGCCCTCGGAAAGCGGTTTACCGTCGTATTTTTTCATCAAAACGTAGCTTTTTTCTTTAATAACGGGGCTCATACTGCCCGTTTCGACGTACATAACCGAATGATTAAAAAAGTATGCCGGTCTGTTGTTTATCTTGCTGAAAACGGCGACGGCGAACACCAATGCGGCGAACGCGATCGCAACGACCGCCAAAAGAACGCCCAATACTTTTTTAATTGTGCGTTTTGCGTTCTTCATTTGCCGCTTCGTCCTCTTTTATGATTTCGGATTGCTGCTCGTCGCGAATAAATCCGCTGCTGTCGTCTATGCCGTACTGAGTGGGCTTTGCGTAGTCGCTGTCCGAGTGAACGATGTTTTCCAGCGCCTGCACTGCGGAAACGGGCGCGGGCGCAACCGGAGCGACCGCTTCGTTCGTGTCGGTAGCGGCGAAAGAAAGCGTTTCGTCCTTACGCATTCCGACGGAGGACTCCGAAACGGCGACGTTCTCCGCCTGACGGGCAACGATTGCGCTTTCGGGCGCGGGAACGGTGCCAAAGCCGACTCGCAGCTTCTCCTCCGTTGCGGATGCGGGCGTTTTCTTTCTGCCGGACGCGATCATCCAACCGCGAGCCAGCATTTCTTCCGTTGAAACCTCGGCGTAGTTTTCTGCCGTCAGGCTTTCGGGCGGATTTTTTGCCGCGGTTAAGCCTTCCGACTCGGCAAGCGCGGCGAAATAGGCTTTAACTTTTCTTGCTCCGCCGCTGCCGCGCACGCGCAGGCACACGGGCGTATCTTCAAAGCGGGGCGCGTTTCCTTCTCCGTCGACTTCTTCGGCGCCGATCGGAGCGAAATAAATTTTAAGAGTTTTGCCGCCGACGGCAATTCTCGCAATAGTTTTTCTGCCTGCGCGGAAAGAGGCGAAGCGTTTGCTCTCGCGCATTCTCACGCGGTCGTATTGCAGCATAGCGTTGGCAATATCGACGAAGCGCTGTTTCTGATCGGGCGGCAGAAGGCGGATTTTCGCCGGGAAAAAGCGCGTGTAGCCAAAGCCGAACAGATTTTTTCCGACGCTTTCCCGTTCGGAATAAATTTCGTCGGCGAGAAGAGCGACCTCCAAAGCAAAATCGCGCTCGTCGTTTTCGGTGCGCGCGCCGAGGACGGGTTCCGTAAATTTCTCCTCGTAAGCGTCCTCTGAGCGAGCGGCTTCCGCTTTACTCACGGCAGGGGCGACGAAGTAGTCGCTTTGATCGCTTTCGCCGGTATTTTTGCCCGCGTTGTGCAGATAGACGAGGTAGTTTTCGGCGGCGAACGAGTACAACTGCTTTACGTACTCGTCGGAAACGTCCTTAACCGTTTCTTTAACGGTAATGCCGTAGCCCGCGTCGTCGTAGCTTTCGATAAAGTCCCAAAGCGCCAGGCACTCGTTGAAGTACTTATTTTTAATGATGGCGTTGGTGCGGAGCACGGGCGGACGGATAAAATTCTTGTCCATAGATTTGACGAACGGCGACAGCATGTAGCCGGAGAAAACGTCGTCCAGTCTTTGAACTCTGCCCCACAGTCCGGAGCCGATAAAAGCGCTTGCGCCGGCGCTCTGCTCGTTGCGCTCGGAGCATTCCACCGTGATTTTAACGCGGCACTTGCCGTTTGCGTGCTCGAACGAGCTCTCGAAATCCAGAGCGTCCGATTTTTCGTCCGCGCCCAACTCTTCGGCTATTTTGCGGCGCTTGCCGATAAACAGGTACAAGCGGTTAATAAGCGTGTTCAGAAATTTATTTTCGTACGTCATCAGCGAATCTTCGCGGAAAACGTTGAGCAGCTTTGTGGGAGTAAAGCCGCCGTCCTCGTCCACGCTGAGGTAGTCGGTGTGACGGGCGAGGTGCGCAACCGATCTGCCGCTCACTCGTTTGCTCAGCTCGATGGGGAGCACTTCCTCGGTTTCCTCGATATAGCGCGAGGGCTTTCTGATCAGCTCGTCGATAGCCGGCAGACTGCGTTCGATGGCGCTTACCCACATTTCGTCGACGGAGCGGAGCATCAGTTTGCGCGAAAACCGCACTTTACCCTCGCCGGAAGCGAGCGCGTTCATAAGCTCGGTGTACACCGCGTGGCGCGACAAAAGGCTGTCCGAGCAAGCGAGAGTGTCGTCGTACGCCCGACTTTTATAAGTCGGCTCGACTGCGGCTTCGGGCTCTGCCGCGCCGCCGCCGACCTTGGTTTTAACGATACGGATAAAGCCGCGCGTTACGAGGTTGTCGAACGTGTCCGACTTAAAGCTTGCGACCGAAACGGTCGTTTTTTCCGAGGCGGGCTTCAGTCCGAGTTCCGCCGCGAGCTTTTCGATCAGTCGCAAAGCGGAAGTAAGAGCGCCGCGGCTTTTGATACGGAAAAGCGACGGCGTTTTCGCGTGCTTTTTAACCGTTTGCACGTTTTTAGCCTTATATTTGCCGTCGGAATACTCTTCCGGGCTGAGCGCGAGATACAAAGTCAGCGTTTTGCCCGAAATAGCGATAAAGGCAAGGCTGTTTCGCCCTGCCGAAAACGAAACGCCCGACCAGCTCATACGCGACCGGACCTTTTCATAACTTAAAATTGCAGTTGCAAGCGCGGCATAGTACTCTTTAACGCTGTTGTCGGCAAGAGCGATTTTAGCGTAAAACGAGCGATCGAATCTGATTTTCTGCCTCCAATCTCCGACGGAGGCAGTCTCGCCCGAAGGAGACGAGCCGTTACCGGTACCGAGCGTTGCAATCGTTGCGTTGATTTCGTCGTTCATACCGTTTCATCCATTAGTACATTTTTTGCAGTCGCTGCAGATACGCGATACTGTCCGCCATCGCGCCCTTTCCGAAGGTGGCGTCGAGGAAAGAGATCAGCGGACGGATCTCGTCGCGGATCAGCGAAAGGTTAAGGCTTTCAAACTTTCTGAACACCTTGGTGGCGAGCATATAGTCCACGCCCTCGGTTTCGGTGCCGCCGCAAGCCACGTAGGCGGGCACGAAAGTTTTAAGCTGTTTCATAATACGGTTACCGAACGCCACGCGGAATTTTTCGATGACGTAGTTGTCCAGCTTGGCGATTTTGTCCAGCGTTTCCTCCGTGACGGGGAAGTCCGCGACCGCCTTTTTATACAGAGCGTCGACGGCGCTGAACGAAACGCGTTTAGCCTCGGTTTCGGGAGCCTCGAAGGGCACGCCCTTGCTGTCCAGGTTGACGACGAAAGCACGGTCGTAGACCTTATCGGAAACGGAGAAGGTGGAGTCGTCGTTGTTGATGGTGCCCACGTACCACACGTTTTGCGGAATAGTGAGACAGCCGCCCTCCAGCTTTGCGGGATCGCCGGGCCAGGACGAGGGCACGAGCTC